>CAXBSB010000019.1:0-54136 GCA_963977965.1 uncultured Schlesneria sp. | reverse complement strand
ACACACGCATGTGGTGCGCGGCGTGTCGGGCTGATGTTGCGGCCGAGTTGTCATCTGACAACCGACGCATGTTGTGCGCCCGGTGCCGATCTGAATTGGGGACAGCAGTCGGTTCCATCGATCGTCCGATCGTTGAGCCTCGACTGCAGGATACAGAACGAAATGCCCGCGAGCTGCTGGCTCGCTGGTCTACTCAACACTTGCTCGAACCTCCGATTGCAGCGGGACCGGCGGCCCCGTTGGCCCCCGTCGCGACGCGCCCGGCTGGAACGAGTTCCGAATTGCCAGCCGAACGGCTTCATCGTTTTGATGGACCACATGCTGCGACTCCGACTCCGGTGATCGCTGCGTCCGACGGGCCTGCGGTACCAAAACCGAAAAGCGACGAAACGCGTGAGCGACCGCGTCGACGCAGGGTTCCTAAGCCACATCTGGCAGCGGTTCCATCCGAAGATTCAACACTGAATTCATCAGGACCACACTCGTCGGAAGCACTGCCTCACGATGACATGGTTCGACTTGCCGTCAAACAGCCTCCGCTCCGCGAAGGAAACTGGACGACGACAATCGGGCAGTTGTGCGCCTACGGTGGCGTCGCCGTTCTAACACTGGGAACGGTGATGGTGCTGTCTGGCTATTTTGGAGGTCCTGCCAACTACGCACCGACCGGATGGCTCGTTGCTGCAGTCGGACAGATGCTGCTGTTCCTGGGTGTCGTCACGCTGGTTTCTGGCGGGATGGAGCAGACGGTCGACGAAGTCGCATGGCGGATCGATCATCTGGCCGCTCAGATCATGCATCTGGAAAAGACCATCGATCTGCAGCAGGCTCAACTCGAAGCCATGCGCCGTCGCGAAGATCGTCAATCCCGGCGCGGACGGTCAGACGCTGCCTGAGTTCATGCGTTCGCGTTTCACCGGCGCCTGAGGTTCTCTAGCTCACATTCCGTTCATCAAACTGCAGCGTCAAACCCATGTTTTGACGCGACACGGAAGTACGACGCGCGCTAAAGTGCCAGCGCAAATCCCATTTGATAAGCGACCGTGGGAAGGTTGCGGGACAAACCG
Organism: uncultured Schlesneria sp.; assembly: GCA_963977965.1. Lineage (GTDB taxonomy): Bacteria > Planctomycetota > Planctomycetia > Planctomycetales > Planctomycetaceae > Schlesneria. Next base: position 53,069 of record CAXBSB010000019.1, on the reverse strand, counting down.
GTATTGATGGACCCAAATCCCTTTACTCGAGGCGAGAACGTCCAGAAGAGACCGGTGCCGATTGCATCCCCGGCGCCGATGTTCAAAACAACCGCGCCATTGTGAAAACCATGAACAAACACTTCCAATCGATCGCTCAGTTCATATTCAAGTGCCCATGATGCAGAGAACTGCTGAAAGTTGGGATGGAAGTTCAGATTGGTTCCAGCGATGATTCCGCCGGAATTAATCGTTTCCTGCACCCCACTTCGCCCCAGTGTCCATTCGAAATTCAACTTCTCAGTAATCGGCAGGTCAAAGTTCAGATTGATCGATGGCTCTGTGCCACTATTGAATTGCGGGCTTCCAGTCTGGGTCAGCATGTAGATTTCCAAAGAGACGGCTGGAATCAGCCATTCTTTGCGATCGTTCCAGAGATGCACCTTCAAATCGAAGTTCAATGGACTGATCCCCGTCGTTGGATTACTGCCGTTATCGCTCGTCAGTCCGTGGCCAAAAACCCGAAATTCGACATTGTCCGTCAGTCCGTAACGGAAGAGAAACGGGGTCAAATAGGCCGGCGGGTTTTGTGTGCTCGCATTCAAGAATGTCGCCGGTGCCATCTCGATGTAGGCACGCCCCTTTGGAAGAGTAAAAGCACTGTTTGGAAAGTCGCCCATATCCGGCCCAGGCTCTGAAATGTCAGGCCACTCCGCCGGGTCCTTTCCTGACAACGGAGGAGCCACGCCAAACACTGACGGCCCTCCATCTCCCCCAAAAAATGCCGACGCGAACGATCGATCCGACAGACCACTTAAAGTTTCAGGGGCTGGCGAAGTGAAGCGTGCGAAATCTGAGTTTTCTGAAACGCCGACTTGGGAGCAGCTTGATTTACCAGCGTTGGAAGCAAGCGATGCTGGACCTGGAATGACGTCCTGAGCCAGGAGGTTTGGCGACGGATCCGAACTGATCCATCCGAGACAACTAACGATCATCACCAACCAGTTGATGTGATGCGTTGCTCGACATGAGTTCCGATGGACTGAGCGACGCATTGACACGCCCCCCGTCATTGGGAACGAAGTACTACCCGGAATGCGTTGTTTCGGTAACAAGAACGCCACAGGGCTTATCGGTCAAGTTCTGGCAAATCTTGACGAATATGCCGGACAAGAGGATTGTAACAGCGATGAGTGGTGGCAGGTCAACTCTCGCCATTTCGAATGGAGTGCAGTCTGACGGGGTGTCACGCCTTACAATCCAATTTATTTCGCCAACAACTTGGCCATCAGAAATTCATTCGCAGTCGCGTATTTGTCAGACTTCGAAGTTCCCGGAATCAACAGATGGCATTCGTGGCCGACGCTATCGGATTTTTCTTTCAGTTTGACGCCATAAACGGGGTGATGAATTCCGTGTCCCGCATCCTTGGAGGGGAGCGTCATATCGGCACCATAGGTCATCAGCAGCGGCGGGTCCTTGGCATCGACGTGATTGTAGGGTGAGAACTCGACATACAGGGCTTTGTGCTTTTCATAGTTTGCCAGGGCTTCGTCCATCGATCGCTCGCCGACGGCCGTGTTGATCATTCGGTGCTTCAAGACATTGGGCCCCAGCCATCCTTCAATCACTTTGGGATCGATCGAAGTCTGTCCCGAAGAGACTGCCGCAGCACAAACGCGAGACGATTCCCTCAACACGGGATCCGTCGCCTTCGGGTCAGCCAGATCATCATGCAACAGCAGCCACATCGAAGTACATGCCCCGGCACTTCCACCCGTCAAGGCGATGTGTTGAGCGTCGATGTTCCATTCTTTTGCTTTGGTTCGCAGGAATTGAATCGCGCGAGCCGCATCGTGGACTGGAGCAGGCAGCGGTGAATCCGGTGTCAGCCGGTAATTCACGGCAGCACAAGAAATCCCCTTCTGGAGAAACGGTTCGTAAGCGGCTGCTTTCTGCTTCTTGTCGCCAGCAGTCCAGCCACCCCCGTGGATGTACACCAGAAGAGGTCGCGGACCTTGACTTTCTGCCTGCCAGAAGTCGAGAACATTCCGAGCGTGCGGACCATAAGCGACGTCGGAATGCGTGGGTGTCCGATCCGGTTTTGGATCAGCCGCCAGAACGGTGGTTGCAAGGGTCAACAGCGAAAAGCAGACGACAAACCTCATGTGATCCTCCTGGCTGCTTCGCCAGCACGACTGGCTGACGAGATTGTTTTGCGAAGAGTCTCACGATACCTGATTCTCACAGGTTGTGAAGCGATCACGCTGGGGATTCAATCGCGCACCGCAGAAGTGATTTCGACACCATCAACAAACACAGCGGTCACGCGTTTGATTGTATCATCATACTGAACCACGACCGGCCACGATATTTCGTGCTGAGTACGATACCAACTCGGAAATCCGCCAAACGCTTGCCGAAACGAACATTCCACATTCTCACGATAGTCATTCATGGCGCCGCCATACATCGCACCAAACACATCCGGTAACCCAAGCCCTGCCGGATATGAATAACCGAATTTGGACTTTCCGAGACGAATATCCACCTCCAGGATATTCTCTCCAGGCTGAATCTCCCGTCCGATCCGTCGAAGGGTCGCCAACTGTGAACGCTCTTGCCAGATTACGATACCTATCAACAATGCTAGAGACATCACTGCGCACGCCACCACAAGAGGCATCAAGGGTCGCTGAGGCGCATCATGTTTGGGGCGATTGGGATCTGAAACGGGAGTTATGGAGGGAGCTTCGGACACTTTACATCTCCGACCCAGCAGAACGCAGGCGTGCGATCAGGCGTCAGAATACCCACGTACCCCCAAACCATCGGCGTGACCTCGGGGTGTAATGTCGTCGCACGGCGCGATTCGCACTGGGGGACTGATTGGCGATTTGCGATCTACGAGCGAAGACACGGCCTTGTCGAGGACTCCAAAACCTCCAAAACCGTGGCACGCTGAATCTCGGTTTGCTCGTTTCACCGTGTCACCAGCGATTGTTGACTGCGCTCTCACAATTCCATCATGCTAAGCGAGATCGCGGTCCTCAAACAGAATGAACGCCATAAGAACCGTCGCGGTGCAGTAACACCCGCAATAGATTGCCGCGTAACCCAGATAAACTGGCGGAACGAGGTCGCCCGTCGCAACGGCGGCACTGATATTGAAGACGTCGAGCCCCGGCATGGCCGTTGCAATCAGCTTGGACATGAATCGCACAAATTCCAGTCGCGTCTCACCAACTCGAACCAGAATCCCTGCCAGGTGGCCGACAACAAATATTGCGAAGCAGGTTGTCAGGTTCACGACCATGGGAACTCGAGTCGAGATCGCCACGCTGATCCCGGACAAAACCGCAATCTCCATGAAGAGCAGAACCAGACCAGGAACGACCTGAGTCACTTCCGCGATTCGTTGAGCGAGTTCTGGCAGTTCCTTGCTCGACTCTTTTGCGTCGTAGGCGACCTTGTAGTAGATGCATCCCAGGAAGACGATCACCAGGGGAAGCATGTACCACAACACTGCCTGCAGAATTCCAATGTACTTACCCAACACAAACTGTCGCCGTGTGATCGGCTTGGACAGCAGTGTCATCGCAGTCTTCCCTTCGATTTCGTCCGCGACACTGGTGCTGGCGGTCCAGACCGCGATCAGCAATCCCGAGATCAAAATCGTTGCCAGACTGCAGTCCTTCAGCATCTTCACGTCTTCGCCCAGCGAATAGAACGGCAGAATCGTGTTGACGAGAAGAATGACGATGGCCAATGCCATACAGAGCAGAAACACAGGTTGGCGAACCGCTTCCTTGGTCGTCGCCCGGGCGATGATGCCCGCTTTCGTCGTGTAAGAAAACACGATCAGCCCGACCAGCAACAGCAATCCGACGATATTGGTGTACATCCATTCCGTCGGAGTACCACGAGACAAAGTCCCATCGGCTGCGACAGCATCTGCTGCCCCAAGAACCATTGGTACCCAGAAGTTCATCGAATGCATTCGAAACCTCAAACTGGAACTGGCCCGGAACATGGGCGATGAAAAATCTGCAGAATCTTCCGCCCGAGCGTACGCTCGATTGAAACGATCCGTTGGACAAACCGTCAGGTTTTCCCCAAAGCCAGAAATGTACCGTGGTTGAGTTGGGAAGAAAACCGACTTTTCGCGAGTCCTTGCCCGTTCGATTTCAGGATGCAGAATGCGCGAAGGTCGTGGGCTACCCGATCGCTTTCTATCACAAACCAACGTCGTTGTTTTCAAACATGGCTGACATTCGCCGCCAATGAGTTTTCAATGGTTGACGGAGCCGAACCGCCCGCGACAACAGCGTAAGTGCATTACCTGAAAAGAATTACCTGGAGTCCGCCACTGCCCCGCTGCTGCCAACAGTCAGAGAAATTGATCGAGTTGCCTGGTTTCCCTGCACCTGAGACACCGCGTGAATCAGGCGCCGTGTCGGGGGTGTCCAAGGCCGAGCCGTCAGAAAAATCTGTCGCTCAGTCTCTTTTGCTCGAACAAGAACTCCGGATAGGCCAATATTGTCGACAATAACGCCATGTGGAAGGTTGTCGACGTCAAACTTGACGTCGCCGTCAAATCCGTTTCGGTCAACGATGATCTTGGCGGTGATCGTCGTACCAGGTTGAATCACCAGGCCTCCATCCGCCCCCACAAATCGAGGATCGTCGGGAGTCAGCGTCACCCGGATCTGAGGTGCCTTTTCGAGCTTGATCTCTCCAAGGCTTCCGACTGTCCGGGTCACGAGCTGTCCGTCGATGACTCCCGTGGCGAGGATTGTGGTCCGGTTCCAATCCGCCGCTTGCGGCTCGGCCGCATCCGCGTTCGCCGTGAGCACGCAGTTGGTCTCCAGATGACCTGCGGCAATCAGCACTGGCGATGATGACACGAAGCCTACCGGAAGTCCGAGAATATCCAGGCGGACATCCCCTTCGAAATTGTCGATCCGGTTCAAAGTAAACTTCAATCTCTGACCGCTTCCTGCTGGCACTTTAGGGTTCATCGTATTGACGGCCACAGAAAAGTCGGGCTGCGGTGACCTGACTGTCAAGCTGTAGGTGGCTTTCTCACCAACGAACCCGCGGACGTCGGTCACTTTAATCAGATACGATCCATCCGCCGGTGCGGTAAAGGTCAGTCGCGAGTCCTTGTCGAGTTTCCGATCAGCGTCGTCATCATTAGAGAAATGAAGTGGAAAGATTGGCAAACCATTTTCTACGATCTTCGAACCTGCGGGGTAAGCTTCCACGATGTAACACGGTTCGTCCTTGGCGTGGGCCGTGGCACTGGTGTCGAAGTAATTGCGGCGTTTTCCGTTGACGGCATAGAGCTGGAACCCCGAGTCCGGTCCCTGTGGAGCTCGAAACGTCTTGCAGATTTCGCCATTCATGTAAACAAACTGGTTCAGATCCATTTCCTCCCAGAACTCCAGCCGGACATCGGGCGCCGATGAATCGATCGGGCGGAAGTTGATCCACGAATCGCGAACAGCCTGCAACAATGCTCGAACGACCGGGCGACCGTCTGCATGAAGAACTTCGATCTTCGTATCTGCCGTCGAACCACTGCGAGCAGCATTGGTCTCGATGATCCATGTCTGTCCGGCGGCCGACTCAATCCTGTAAAGATCGACGTCACCAGCACTGGCTTTGTCCGCAACATTCGGCAGGAATCCCCCTGTCGCCGTCCCAGGAATCTTCAGAGGTGTCGCTGAACGGGGCTCGTCGTTGGGTTCGACTTCTGCCGCAGTTACTAACTTTGATTCGGCTGTACCCGCTGAATCCGGAATGTCCGACAAGCGTGGCAGTGGCGAGACAGCGGAACTCCACGACGGATCGATCGGATAGGCGGTGACGTCACCATTCATTCGTCCCACAAACAACTGACGGTTGTCATGCGAAAAACTGAGCGCAGCTGACCAGTCGGGCTGCCTCGGCAATACGGCAACCTGCGTGAACGTCGATGTTTCCCAAAGTTTGATCAGGCGATCTTCAGACGACGTTGCCAGCAGTTTTCCATCCGGTGAAAACACAACTTTCAGGATGGGGCCTTCATGAGCAAACCGGGCGTAAAGGATGGGATTGGTTCCTTCCTTCGCACTCTCACTCACCTGCCAGATCCTCAATCGGAAGTCGACGCCACCCGCAGCAATGAACTTTCCGTTGGGACTGAAAGCGACCGAGTATTGTTCCTTGGCGGGTTGTGAGAACGTATCGAGTCTTTGTCCGGTTGCCGTGTCCCACAGCTTGACGGTCCGGTCGCCACTGGCAGTCGCCAGTAGGCGTCCATCGGAGGAAAATGACAATCCGAAAACAGCGTCGTTGTGACCTGAAATCGTTCTGGCGGTCTTGGCTGTTGCCACATCCCACAGCAATACATCTCGGTCGTAGCTCGCCGTGGCCAACACCTTGGCACCCGGCGCGATACGTGCGGCATAAAGGGAGTCTCGATGTCCCTTGAAGACTGGCCCCCGCGACCAGTCCGAAGTTTTCCACAGAGTGGCTTCACCCGACAGCCCCGATTCTCCGGCCGCCACAACTAACCACTGGCTGTCATCCGAAAAACTGACATCGTTGATCTGGCCCGTATGTCCTGCGAGGGTTTGAACCAGTTTCTGATCGCTCGCATTCAAGATCTGAACAGCATGACTTTTTGCACGCGCGATCCAGCGACCATCACCTGAAACCGAAATCGCCGTGACCGGATCACGAACCGCTCCATGTACTGCGATTCGCGGTGTGATCAGGCCGGTCGCTGCTGCTTCCCCGCCTGCGGGTGCCTTCGCACCGCTGTCGATCCACGCTTTGAGTACGGCGAGTTCCTCGGGTTTGGGAGCCAACTGATCTTTGGGCGGCATCCGGTCATCATCACGACTCGTGACAAGCTTCCAGAGACGGCTATCAGCACTTTTGCCAGGTACGATCTCGGGACCAGACTCGCCCCCTTTGATAGTTCGAGCGAAGTCTTCCAGCACAAGGCCACCATCCGCTTCCTTTGCGTTATGACAGCCGTTGCAGTACTTGCGGAAAATCGGCAGGACCTGGCGATTGAAGTCGGGAGCCTCTGCCCCCATGACATTTGAAGCGATCAAGACCAGTCCGAGTCCCAGCCAGCCCTTCGTGCATCGCCACATCGATTCGCCCTTCAATCACCAGTATCGCAATTTCCGATCAAGCAAGATTCTCGACGTTGCTCTGGTTGCAACCGTCATCCACCAGTGACAACGGGTGACCCCCAGCCTTCGTAGTCGCCATTATTTTCCATCGCAAGATCGAAGAGTTCAAACGTCATTTCGTCGATGATGTCGAATTCAACGGCACTCACTCGCTGCAGACCGACGGAAAACGGAGTTTCGCAGTCGGGTTCCTTGTTGTACTTTTCGCTGACAACTTCGTATCCCGCATCGGTCACCGCCTTGATGAACGCCGCACGGTCCGCCTTTGTCGGAAAGCTCGCATAGTGATCAACCGGACGAGGTGTCGTGAGCGAGTCACCGGATTCGATCAGGTTTTCGATCACATGCCGATTGAAAATCTGCTGAGAATCCTCGGGACCGGGCAACAGAACTTCCCGGTACTGACGCCACTCTTCGTCTCCCTGAACCCCAGTTTCGTATTCGTAGCCTTCGAAAGGTTCCATCGCTTCAGCGATCGTATCTTCGAACCCTTCGTCCGATTTGGCGTAGAAATAGAATTCCCGCCGACCGCACGTCGTGACTCGACCGACGAACGCCGCACCGGTGGTGAGTTCGACGGCATCGATGAATGCATCCTCAATCGTCACGAGTTGCGGCTCTTCCTCTTCGCTGGCGAAACCATTTTCGTCGGGGGACTGCATCTGCAGCCACATCCAAAGCAACATGGGACGATCGTCGTCGGGAATTGATTCTGCGAGACCTAAATCCACCAGGATGGCCGCAGGCTCTTCATCCACAGGCGCGAAGTACATTTCCCATTGATCAGACATCACAAAACTTTCATTCGTATAGGTAGACAGCCGGCGCAGGCACTTTCGAAAACAGTTTCGACCCCGGCGATTTAACTGACAACTGCACTTCCAAACGCGGAATTCAGTGGCCATGCCGGTCGAAACCCGTGTTTCTTATACCGCGCCGCGAAGCATAGGCGTAGCGTCCTCCTCAAGAATGACCATGTCAGCAAGGCTCCGCGGATCAGCGACGAACCTGAGGTTGTGTGACCAGGAATCCATTTGCAGCAACATCAGGGTGGCCGTATTATCCGTCGAAGACTGCAGATAATTCCGGGCACACCAATTCACACCGAGAGTCCATTCATGTCCGATACACTCGATCCCCAGCGACGTGATTTTCTGAAAACGGCCAGTGCTGCAGCGGCCACGGCGCTGACGTCTGACTTCTTCGTCCATGCTTCGGATAAGTCGGGAACCAGACCAGTCGTGATCGGGTCGGGCGAATTCACTTACGAATGTCATCACAACTGGGGTGCCGTCCCTGATCACATCAAATGGCACGCGACACACGGGGTCGCGATCGATGAAGCTGGCTTGATCTACATCACGCATCGTGCCCCCTTCAACTCGAACATCGATACGGTGACCACATTCGAGCCCAGCGGCAAATTCGTCAGGTCATTCGGCAAGCAGTGGAACTTTGGGGGCCACGGAATCGATATCCGCAAGGATGGAAACGAAGAGTTTCTTTACCTCGCCATTACGACAACAAAACCACTGGACAATTCCAAACCTCGCCCCGGACTGGTGACGAAGACAACTCTGGCTGGGGAAAAGGTCTGGGAATTGCCGTATCCCAAAGAATCGAATCTGTACGAGGCACCTGAAAAATACAGCCCGACAAACATCGCGTTTGCACCGGACGGGGGCTTTTACGTCGCTGATGGATACGGACAGAACTACATTCACCAGTACGACAAGAACGTGAAGTACGTTCGATCGTTTGGTGGAACAGGCGAGGGCCCGGGGCAGTTCAAGACGCCTCACGGCCTTTGGCTCGATAACCGACCGGGGCGTGAACCACTGCTGATCGTGGCCGACCGCGCCAACGCTCGTTTGCAGTACTTGTCACTCGATGGCAAGCCGCTGAGCATCGTCAACAATGTCAGTTTTCCGGCACATTTTGACATCCAGGGAACAAAGCTGCTGATTCCGGATCTGCATGCTCGAGTGACCATCTTCGACAAGGACAACAACGTTAACGTGCACCTGGGTTATGATCCAAAGTGGACAGAACAGGTCTTGGAAGGATTCAAGATGCGCGAACAGCCCGAACGGTGGGAGAATGGAAAGTTCATTCATCCACACGACGCCTGCTTTGATGTTGCTGGCAACATCTATGTTGCGGAATGGGTCCAGACAGGTCGTGTCACGTTCCTGAAGAAGGTGTCGTAATTCAGACATCTGGAATACGGTTTACCACAGAGAACACTGAGGGTGCACAGAGGAGAAGTGACAACAGCAGTGTGGCACGTCCCAGAGGCTTTGCGATGGGCGTGGTCGATCGACGCTTTTCGGCACCGCCCCTGGACTCATCAATGTGGGAAATGATCACGTACTTCAACCGACGAAGACCACGCCCATCCCGTAGTGTCTGGGCGTGCCACACGACCGCAAATCAGACGGTGCCAAGAATCCTTACCAGCGTTGAGTATCTCTACGGCAGTTGCCACCGCTGATTAAAGATCTCTGCGAACACGGGTTCCTGGGTGAATCCGCCCTGACCGGCAGTAAACTTAAGCACGGCAATGTCGCCCAGCTTCGGGAACAGATTCGCGTTCGACGCCTTGAATTCCGTTTCGTGAAACGTGTGCCCCGAATTGATCACGATGTAGCGATTGGGATTCAGTGGATTCGGATAGATCATCGACAGGCCGTGCGTCGCTGGATCATAGGGCTTTCCACCGACTTCCATTCCAGACTTGGTCCATTTCACGGGGAGTTTTGCCAATACCTTGGCCAGCACAGCATTGGAACCAGGGTCTCCAAACAGAATCAGGTGCTTCGTTTCCACGACCTCATCGGTGACTTGAGTATCGTTGATGACCGGAACCTTGCCTCGCATCCACTTGTCAAATTCGCCTTCGAATCGCGTCAGCGTCCATTTCGCCCATTCATTCTGTTGCTCTGACCAGGGGACCCCTGTTGGTCGCACGCATACGAACGGCGACATGAAGGCATCATCGATCGGCCCCTGAAGATTATGTCGCTTTCGAGGTTCATCCCCTTCGTTATCGTGTGCCGCGTACTTGTGAGACTGGTTGTAGTCCCACGCGATCCATCCGTCTTCTCGCTTTTCGAAGTACACACCAGGCAATAATCCGCCAGCCGCAGTACCGAGAACCAGTGGCTTTCCATCGTCGATCACGATGTTCGACGCGACATCCCGCATCACCTGCAACACAGAGATGTTTTTGGTCGAAATCTTGAGCGTATCCGTCGCACCGTCCACTTCAGCCTCGACAGTACTCGCTTCATACGGCTTGATCTGTTCCTCAACGATCAGCCAGTCACACGCATTGTATTTCAACGTGTAGGTGATGAACCGAATCTTTGACGGAGCCGGATAACGAGGCCGCCCCGCTGTGGTGTGTTCGACATGGAAGGCCATGAATTCCTTCAGGCTGTCAGGATGCCATTTATGCTCGGTCATGGGGCCGATCAACCGAGGAATCTTGACTCCCAGTTGCTCCCCTTTTTCGTGCATCGTTTTAGAGGCGAAGATCTGCTTATCAAGCTCCCCGCCGTATCCAATCGTCGGAACATTAAACGCATTCAATGCATAGTCTTGAGCGTCGTAAATCCGGATCAATTGCTGATGTAGCGGAGACAGCGGTTCCTTCAGGCTGAGATGGTGTACAGTATCACAGAAGCCCGCCCCGGCTCCCACGGAAGACCAGAGCGAAGGATGATGCAGACCGAGATGCCATGCCCCTGCCCCACCCATGGAAAACCCTCGAAGAGTGACTCGACGATCGTCGATCCGGAACAATCGCTTGGTCGAGGCCAGTGCATCGAGGACGTCTGTTTCACCGGCCCAGCGGTAGGCATTGTTCGTCCGGCCGAATGCATCCATCTGGATGTATTCCGCATCCGACTTGGGAACCTTGCCTTCATGTGACCGAATGAAGCTGACTTCGTTCAACGTGTCTCCGCGGCCATGCAGTTCCACATGCAACGGCCAGCGTTTCGGAGATTTCGGGTCGTAAGTTGACGGAAGTGTGACAGAAAAAGGTTGGACGGCACCATCGACTTCTGAGTAGTAGCCGAGGATTGTTGTTCCTGGCCGGCCAAACCATGGCGTTCGCTTTTCGGCCAGGTCTGTAGCTCGCTTCAGGCCATGGTCAAGGACCTCAATCGTCCATTTGGCGTAGTCGGGCTTGTAAAACTCATTATGGCGGACGATCCAGTCGGCCGCCTTTGCGAATACTTCGACATCCGCGACCGGACGTATGTCCTCGCGCCCCGCCTTCAGTTTCTGAATGGCACTGTTGAGCTCGGTCAACTTCTCACGAATGACAGCCGCTTCCGCTTCGGGTGCAGGCTGAGCGATCGCAACGGAGTTGAAATAGATGGCGAGCAGGCATCCAGTAACGACGGAAAGACGGAGCATGCGAGCGACTTTCTCAAAGGAATCCAGGAAAACTCTTACTGCTGTTGCTGTTGTTGCTGCTGGGACACGACTTCATTGGCGACGAATCCGGCCGCCTTATGAGCTCCATCGCAGAACGGCTTCTTCTGGGAATGACCGCAGCGACACAAGGCGACGTTGGCCTGGCCGCTGGTGTCGTACTTGTTACCCAGATGATCCGTGAATGTGGCTCCCCCTGAAACCAGAATGGGGCCGTTTTCGCGAAACTTGATGACCACGTCGCCCATGATTCAATCCCCTTTTATTCGTGACTTCCAGTCAAACGCCAGATCCAGAGCCGGAGCAGAATGCGTCAGCCCGCCAACGCTGATTCGCTCGACGCCAGTTTGAGCAATCTCTGCGACAGTTGCGAGTGTCACGCCTCCCGAAGCTTCCAGAAGCACGCCGGGCGCAACCTGATTCCGAATGCTGACTGACTCTCGTAGTGTCTGCAGATCCATATTATCCAGCAGCACAATATCGGGTTTGCCGTCGAGTGCATCTCGCAGTTGAGCGACGGAATCGACTTCGACTTCAACCGAGACACCGTGAGGGCTTCGCTGCCTGGCCGCAATCACCGCATGGGCAATGCTGTCCGATTCTGTCCACGCGGCCAAGTGGTTGTCCTTGATCAGGACACCGTCATACAACCCAATCCGGTGATTGGTTCCACCACCACATCGGACTGCATATTTTTCGAGAACTCGCCAGCCGGGCAGCGTCTTGCGAGTATCCAGGACCACGGCCCGGGTGCCGTGAACAGCGTCGACGAACCGGCGCGTCAGTGATGCGATTCCGCTGAGATGCGTCATGAAATTCAGCATCGTTCGCTCGCCGGTCAGCAATGTCGCCAAGGGCCCGCTGACCGTTGCGACCGCCTCACCCCGACTAATGCTTTCTCCGTCGCGCTGATGAGACTCCCAACGGACATTCGGATCCAGGCGGGCAAACACCATGCGACCGATGGGAGAACCCGACAGAACTCCATTCGATCGAGCCACAACTTGAACTGCGGCCGATTCGTCCGGGCGAATCAGAGCGGCACAGGTCAAGTCGCCTGCGGTCTCGAGGTCTTCTGCCAGGCCCAGCCCGATCAACACATCTGCAGCAGCCATTTCTCGCTGACCAAACGTCTCTTCCATTCAACGATGCCTGTCATGAAACTGTTGATCGGGTCCTGTGGCAAAAGGGGGCCGCCGCTTTTGCCACAGGCTGTTAGGCAATTTTACCTGCTGATCACTTCTTCGTAATCGGGCGAATCTTGATGTTTCGGAACGAAACCAGATTCCCATGATCCTGGAGACAGATGTAACCGGTCGTTGGCTTGCCAAAATGAGGCATTTTGCCGAACTTGCTCTTGGCAACTCGCTCGTTCCAGTCGTCGCTCCCCTTCACGTACTCACAGTATTTGACGCCATTCATGTACTGTTCGCACTTTTCTGGAGTGATCAGAATTCGCAGTGTATTCCATTCACCGACAGGCTTCGTCGCATCTTTTTCGCTGGAGTAGAGTTGATAGAGCCAGCCCGCCTTTTGTGGGTCGTGTCCGTCCTTGTTGTCCTGGATCTGGATTTCGGGGCCAGTCTGCCAAGGAGCGTCTGCAACTTCGGTGACGTGATACATCAGACCGCTATTGCCACCCTTGGAGATGTTGTAATCGACTGTGAATTCAAACGCGTCATACTGCCCGACTGTCACGATGTCGCCAGCACCACCTTCAGCACGGACCAATGCTCCATCCTGGACCTTCCAGCCCTTGCCGAGCGTGTCCTTTTTGTAGTTCTTCCAGCCTTCGGTCGTCTTGCCGTCAAACAGCAACTTCCAGCCGGCAGCCTTTTCCGCATCGGTCAAGGTATTGATGGCAGGCTTGTCTTCCGCAGACAGCAGGCACGGGGCAACCAGCAACAGGCAGGCGCCAACCAGCGGGCGAAACAGTTGAATCATCGCGTTTTCCTCAAGGTAGTCGATCCAGAACCGCAGGAGAGTGCCTCAACACATCCCCGTTTGTCTGGGTAGGATCGTATCATACTGAGGTAGAAATGGAACTCCGCAGAAATCGCTCGCGAAACTACGCGAGACTCCTACTTTCGACTACCATGCTGGCATGAATTCACCTCGCCCCAACACTGATTCGCGCGATGATCTGGCTCTGCGGTTTCTGGACTCGCTTCCGTACAAACCCTATCCCGTGCAGGAAGAAGCGATTCTGGCCTGGTTTGAGACGGACGCTGGAGTCATGGTCTGCGCGCCGACCGGGACTGGAAAAACGCTGATTGCCGAAGGGGCAATTTACGAAGCACTGCATACCGGCAAGAAGATCTATTACACGACTCCACTGATCGCATTGACGGAACAGAAGTTTCGTGAGTTGCAGGACACTGCCCAGCGATGGGGTTTTTCTCGCGAACAGGTTGGCCTGGTCACCGGAAACCGCCGCGTCAATCCCCAGGCAACTGTCCTGGTTGTCGTTGCCGAAATCCTGCTCAATCGATTGCTGAATACGCACTGGGCGGCCCATGTGGAAACTCAAGCCGATCGGATTGCTGAGGAACAAGAACTGGCGCGGATGATTGCGGAGGAGTCTCAGTCGAACGACGCCGAGGCTGGAACCAACAGTGGTTCGGAAGTTGATGAAATCGGCTGGGAGGAACCTGCAGATCCGGTCAAGGAGTCCACTCCGAATCGACCTGCTCAATCCACTGACACACCACGCGCAACAGCCCCCTCAGCGGCACTCGATTTCGATCACGTCTCAGCAATCGTCATGGATGAGTTTCATTGCTTTTCAGACCCAGAGCGTGGCATCGTCTGGGAGTTCTCACTGGCACTGATGCCGAAGCATATTCGCCTGTTGCTGCTGTCAGCCACCATTGGAAATGCCCCGTCATTTGTGATCTGGTGTGCCCGTGTTCATAAGCGACGACTGGAATTGATCCAGAGTTCCGATCGTCGAATTCCGCTGCAATTCCAGTGGGTTCCTGACAAGTTGTTGACGGAACACCTGGAGGAAATGGCTGCGGGAGATGAGGATTTTCGCAGAACCCCGGCACTGGTCTTCTGCTTCAATCGGGATGTCTGCTGGAATGTTGCTGAGGAACTGAAGGGGCGGTCGATGCTGGCAGATGGCCAGCAGAAGCGCCTAGTTGCAGAACTCGACAAACTCGACTGGTCCAAAGGTGTCGGGACGAAACTTCGACAACTGTTGATGCGGGGTGTCGGAGTTCATCACGCGGGAATCCTGCCCAAGTACAAACGCGTTGTTGAAGAACTGTTTCAGAAGAAGCTGCTGACAATCTGTGTCTGCACGGAAACCCTGGCCGCGGGGATTAACCTGCCGGCTCGTTCGGTCGTGCTTCCTTCATTGCTGAAAGGGAAGCCGGGCGATCAGAAGATCATCGATCCCAGTTCCGCTCATCAGATTTTTGGACGAGCCGGGCGGCCTCAGTTCGATTCCGAAGGATTTGTCTACGCGATCGCCCATGAAGACGATGTTCGCATCCTGCGATGGAAGCAGCAATACGATCAGATCCCCGAGGACACCAAGGATCCATTGCTGATTCGGGCCAAGAAGGCATTGAAAAAGAAAATGCCGACACGCAGCCCGGAACGACAATACTGGAATGAGCAACAGTTCGAAAAACTGCGACTGGCTCAGCCGGGCGACCTCGTCAGCCGTGGCCCTCTTCCCTGGCGATTGCTGGCTTATATGCTGCAGATCTCGCCAGAAGTCGATCGACTGCGAAGTCTGACCAGTAAGCGACTCATGGATCCAAAGCAGCTTGAACTGGGTGAACGCGATCTCGAGCGGATGCTGATCACTCTGCACGGGGGGGATTTTATTCGACTGGATCCTGAACCACCTCCGCCGCCAGAAGTGAGTCGACCGGGTGATCCCGTCGCTCCGAAAGAGGAAGCACCAAAGGTCTCATGGCTTTCCCAGCAACTTCAGGCGAGTGTTGACAAGAAACACGAAGAGCGAACCGGAAAAAAACTGATCAAGCCGGACGAGGAAAAGGCCCGGCAACGATACCGGCCGATGATGGCTCATCCGACAGAGCGACTACAGCAACTGTTCGCATTTCGCAGCGTCAATCCGATGTATGGAATGTTTCTGCTTCAGCACATGGGATTCGGGGATCGCGTTGAACGAATGCTATTGCTGGAAAGCGTCTTGGAATTGCCACGGTCGATGATCCGGAATGTTCGAGTACCACCTCCTCACAAGCTTCCACCCGGCCCATTGGCCCTTGATCGAATCGATACCGAACTGGTTCAGCGAGGCTTGATCGCGGCGGGAGATTTATACCCGGAGTTCGACCCGGATATTCCGTTCGAAGATCGTAAGTACGCACCATCACTTGCTGAAAAAGTCAGGATGCTGTTTGAGGCTGAGTATCCTGACGTCCGCGACGTTTCGATTCAGCCCGTTATGGTCGCCACGGATCTGCTGGAGAACTGGGGAGACAATTTCTGGAATTTCGTTTCCGGAAAAGACCTGACCAAGCAGGAAGGCTTGGTGTTCCGACATCTGCTCAGGTTGGTTTTACTTCTGGGAGAATTCCGACAATTGACACCTGATGGAATGAGCCCCAACGAATGGCAGGAGGAAATCCGCGAGATTTCTGAGCGATTGACCGCCTGTTGTCGGGCTGTCGATCCAACATCAACCGACTTGATGCTGGCCCAGGATGATGAAGCCGATTTCGTCGAACATTCTTAGATCCCTCCAACTTGAATAAGCGTGGCGTCTCGTGTTGTCGGTCAGAAAGCGAGTCAAAGAATAGAACAGGCCGGATGGTGAGATCCGGCCTGTCGTTACAGAGTTTTTAAACTCAGTTTACTTCTTCTTCGCAGCTGGCTTAGCCTTGGCAGACTTCGCTGGCTTCTTGGCTTCGGTCTTCTTTGGGGCAGCAGCAGCTTCTTTCTTTGCAGCCATATCCGTGGCTCCTTTGGGAAAAACTTCGGGCACCGTGTGTCCTGAAACTGTCGTCTCTCTCTGGCACCCGGAAAGCAGAGGCGACTCAAAAGTGCGACACCCCAACAAGGGGAGTGAACTTCCTAACTCAAGTTAACACCGCATCAACGTGTTCGATCCTATGTGTGTTCGGAAAACGCGTCAAGCGGAAAATCTTACTGACCAACAGATTGTCGAAATTCGTTCTTACGTAACTCAGTCAGCACATCGGCTGTCGCGATGACGTAACTGATCGCGACACTCGAATCGGCTGCTTCCCTGGTCTGCCACAGTTTGCGTAGTCTGGAAGAGTGGCAGCGATCACGTTTGCAGCACAGGATTCATCGGCAAGTCAAGCATTAACGGTTTCAACAATTTCACAGGATATTGGGATCGTAACGAAAAAATGCTTTGCAACGGCCATGCACAGCAGCCAGTTTCAGCAGAGTTCGCCGAAACTGACCAAAAAATGGTGTCGAAACCGTTCCAATGGGAGAGATCGCAACGGGAAACTACGACCTGTTGGGGGCTGACATCGCCGTCATCATCACTTGATGCTTGACGTTGCGTGAGTCAGGCTGAACAATCCTCGTGCCACTCAATTTTCTGTGGACCGGTACGCGCAGCGTGCCACGAACGTGATCCCGAATGAAGAGATTCGCATGTCCGGCCTTCGCTTGTCTCCTGCAGTGAGTAACTTGAAACCCTCGGCCACTCTGGCAGCAGCCGCCAAAGCCAAAGAGTTGAAAACACAGGGTGTCACTGTCTACGACTTCACTCTGGGTGAACCCGACTTCAACACCCCGGAAAATATTCGCAAGGCCGCCGTCGCTGCGATGGACGCTGGGTACACACACTACACACCTTCAGGCGGGATCCCTGAACTGAAGAAAGCCGTCTGCGCTGCATACAAGCGAGACTACCAGTTGGAGATCACGCCTGCACAGGTGCTGATTTCCAATGGCGCTAAGCACTCAATTCACAATGTGCTGGCATCCCTGTGCGGCCCGGGCGATGAAGTGATCATCCCTGCTCCGTATTGGGTCAGCTACAGCGCGCTGGTGGAACTTGCCGGCGCGGTTCCTGTGATTGTTGATACCACCGAAGAGAGTGGTTTCTGCATGACAGCAGAACAGTTCCGCAATGCGATTACACCTCGCACGCGGATGATGATGCTCAACAACCCATCGAATCCGACGGGAGCCACCTATCCCATCGACAAGTTGAAGGCCCTGGCAGACGTCGCCGTCGAGCGAGACATCCTTGTGCTGTCAGATGAGATCTATGAAAAGCTGCTGTACGGCGACGCGGAATTCAAATGTTTTGCGACCTTTGGTCCCGAAGTCGCAAAGCGAACGATCCTTGTGAGTGGTGTCAGTAAAGCTTATGCGATGACAGGATGGCGAATTGGCTGGACGATCGGGCCTGTCGACGCCATCAAGGCAATGGACAACCTGCAAAGCCAAGAAACGTCGAATCCCTGCAGTGTCAGTCAGTATGCTGCCGTCGAAGCACTCAACGGCCCCCAGGAAAGCGTTGAGGCAATGCGAGTCGAATTTGAAAAGCGATGCAACTACGTCATGGGCCGGATGCGTCCCTGGCGAGAAAAGTACGGCGTAACGTTTGCTGAACCGGGTGGAGCGTTCTACGCGTTCTTCAACGTCAGTTCCTGCTTCGGCAAGCCACTCGCAGGAGGCCGCGTTGTCTCCAACGCCACCGATTTCTGTACGGCCCTGCTGGAACAGGCCCACGTGGCACTTGTCACCGGCGACGCATTCGGTGCCCCAGGCTACGTCCGTCTTTCATTCGCGACCAGCATGGATGTCATCAAAACCGGCCTCGATCGCATCGAGTCGTTCCTTGCCGGTTGAGGATGTTCGCAATTGTCGCAAGATCTGGCTCATGCGAAGTCTTGGGGGATAGGGCGTTTTTGGGTCATTCTACCCCTGTAGTGTGAACTTGGTGTGATGGAGCGTCAGGATTCGTTATTTGAGGTGCCAGTTTCCGCTTCCAGGACCAGATGTCCGGAAAGACATCACGGACGCTTGACCCCTTCATCCGCAATTACCCATTTTGCATCGATAATCTTACCGTGATGATCGTTTCCAGAGGCGTCATTGAGACTGTTGCCCGATCCTTCGTCAACCTTGTAAAGAGCAATCGTTGCATCATCCTTAGGAAGGTTGCCGACCGGTGGTGCTGGCAGTGCCTTTCGGATGCCCTTTGAAATGCGGACTTGCTCGATCGTACCGTGGAATCCCACCTGACCCTCGCCACCAATCAGGAGCGCCGAACGACTGTTAAACGGTAAATGGTCCATCGTCCGAGATGCGCTTCTGACCCCGTTGACTTCCATCAATGTTTTCTTGCCGTCGCAAATGCATGTCAGCAAAACTCGTCGGTTGCGACGAATCCCGTTAATAACACTCGACTGAGATCCTGTTGCGGATCTGTGGTCGAATCCCCAGACATTGAAATCCCATTCATACAAGGACAATTCCTCGATTCTTTCTTGCGATGGCCACAGCATCAGAAATGCCGGCCCCGGGCCTGTCGTGGAATCGGGCGTGCAGACAATCTCCACCGTCATAGAATCGGATCCGTTCCATACGAGCGACGGAATCTCGACGAAACCTTTTCCATCAAACTTCAAGCCGCGCTTCGCTGAAAGATTTGCGGGGATGTCGATTGCCACCCACTCGGCATCAATGATCTTGCCGTCGTATTCGTTGTTCGACGAATCCTTCAGGACGTATCCCATTCCTTCGTCAAAATGGTACAGCGCGAGCGTATTAACATCGTTTGAGAAATCTTGTTCAGGGACAAACGTTTCGGAATAGCGAGCGACTTTGGAGAATCGCAACTCATCAATCGTCCCGCGCAGGAATTGAGCGAGCATTTTGCCATCTCGACCGAGGCCAGCTCCGATCAAGAACTTCCACATAGCCGATGGCTGGTCGCCTGGGCTGTTCGAGTTCGCGACCGAACCGCCATCGAGTTTGAGTTGGCCGTCGACGTAGATTCGAACGTCGTCCCCGTCCCGCACAAATGCGGCATGATGACGCTTGCCGAAAAGATCGTTCGATGCGTCCATTGGAAAAGCGCAGAATGAAGTGCGATTCCTTTTACCGTCGCCAGCACCGAACCGCAGGCCGCGATTTGGTGGATCGATCGTGAACTGAATCGACCGCATCGACGCTGGGTCAAGGAACGAGCACACAGATTCAAGCGACGCATCGGGATTGTCGACATCCATCGCCGATTTGGGCCACGCCAAGAACCACGCTTCGATTGTCATTGGCCCTTGTGAGTCAAACGGGATCAATGGCAATTCGATACAGCTTGTCTTGCCATTGAATTCCAATGCCAACACGGATGAACCGGCGTCAGAGTTTGTTGGTGTATGCACCCCGAAGCTGCTGGAAATCTGACACCATGGCATCGCGGCGGCCAGCCGTCGCATTTCATCCGCTGATAAAGATGTTTCCGCGAGATCGATCGCGACGAGTTGTCTTGCGCGACTCAAAGCTGGAAATGAGTTTGCACTGACACGTGTCCCCGAAAGCGAGAGGAACTTGAGATCGGACGTCTTGAGCAAGTCTTCTAAGCCACGATCACCAAACGGAGTCCCTCTGATACTGAGATTTCCAAGTGCGGGAAGATGTACAAACTCGACGCCACATTCGTCGCCGATATTCGAACTGCCATCAAGATTTAAACTACGCAGATCTGGCATCGTCGCAAGATTCTTCAATCCCGATGGTCCAATTTGTGTTTGGCTTGCCGTTAGAATCTCAATCGATGAAATCAGGGCGATGGACTGGGCACAATCATCTGTCAGTTGTGGAGAGGAGCCGAGGATCAGTTCGTTTAGTTTTTTCAACCGCTGCAGGTGCTTCAGCGATTGAGGACTCACAGGAAGCCCTTCCCAAATCAGACGCGTGAGATTCGGGAATTCCGCGACCGTCTCAAGTGCGTCTGCTGTGACCTGCGTTCCACTGAGGTACAAACCCCAGAGATTGCTGCAAGCCAGCAGCGCCTTCAACCCATAGTCAGTGACTTTTGTTCCTCCCAACTCGATGCTTCTGAGTTTCAGCAGTCGCCCTATCTGGATCAATCCGCGGTCACCAATCGCGCATTGGAAAAGCGATAACGATTCGATTTCCGGCAACGCAACCAGATGCACAAGGTCTTGATCCGAAATCGGTCGCTGATCCAAAACGACTGAGACTACGGGATGCTGAAAACTCATGGCTTCTTCAGTACTTTTCACGGGCTGAAGACTACCTGTTGTCCCTACCGACACCGTCGCACCGACTGAGAACAGCCAATCAAGAGCTTCCTTTTCGGCAGTTCTTTTCAAATCACCGGTCGATTGCTTTGTGGTCGTCTTTGACGGATCAGAATTTGAAGCGAGTTGCGATTCGGAAGTCGCTGGCTTCACCTGGCGCGAAGGAATGAAAATCAAACCCAGTCCAATCAACGCTACGAGTGCAACAGTTCCGCCAATCAACACCATCCAACTCTGTTTGAACTTCTGCTTGGGACCGGTTGAGACGTGATTGTGATCAGGCTCTCAGCGCGAGACCTGAGCCGTTGGACTCGGACCCTGATCTCCGTGTCTGACCGTCCCTGTTGCAATTACATCGGTCGTTATCGGGTGTCGCGGCGGACTGACTGCCTTTGGGGATGTGTGGTTGGCCGTTCCTGCTGATGTAACAGGAACGTTTGGTCCCGAGATGCTCTTGAGAAAATTCGCGAAGTTGGAATCTTCCGACGGCGTGGCGATTGAAACGGGAGTCGCAATCGGGACTGATGACGCACAACGCTGCAAGTCAAGAATCAGCTCTGTCATTGATGCGTAGCGGTCTTCTGGCTTCTTTGCGACCATACGACGAAATATATGATTCAGTGTCGATGGCTGAATACTGCGGCTTTGCCCCGATCCCGCATCCCCGTTCTGCAGGCCATCCAACACTGGAATCGGCGATTCGCGATGAGCCAGCAATCGCTTCATCACGGTATCAGCAGGAAACGGGACTCGGCCAGTCAACAGATAGAACAGAGTACATCCGAGCGAATAAATATCACTGCGAACATCAGCAGTCTTCGTATCGAGTGCCTGCTCGGGCGACATGTAGTCAATCGTTCCCATCACGGCGCCAGTGCTTGTCAACGCCGCTTCCTGACTCCCCGTAGGCTCTTCGATCCGGGCCAGACCCATATCGAGAATCTTGACGACGCCGTCTTTGCCAAGCAATAAATTGTGCGGTTTGATATCGCGATGAATGACACCTCGCGAATGCGCGAATTCAAGACCGCGAGCCGCCTGCAACACGCAATCTACGGCCCGATCGACCGACATGGGGCCGCTCTTCTTGATGATTGTCGCCAGGTCAACTCCGTCGACAAACTGCATGACGAGAAACGTCATGTTGTTGGCTCGGTCAGCATCGTACGCTGTGACGATATTGGGGTGTTCCAGCTTTGCAGCCGCCTGCACCTCTCGCTCAAATCTTCGGACCAGATCGGGAGTCTTAGTCGCATCCGGCGACAAGACCTTGAGCGCGACAACTCGCTTCATCCGCTGATGCTGGGCCTTGAGCACCATCCCCATTCCGCCCTGGCCGAGCTTATCGAGAATGACATAATTACCCATGACCAGCGACCGTCCGTGGCCGCTATAGATCTGCTCAGCCTGAAACCTTGTCAGCTTCTCCTGTTTGATCAGCGCATAAGCCAACGCTTCGCCGGTTGTGGGACGATTGTCAACGGGGAGCGAATCGATCCAGTTTCGCAATTCGCTCTCGGCCATCAGGCCCGACGACCGCAATCGTTCGCAGAATTCGTCGACGGTTAACGGCATAAAGGATTCCCGCTAAACAACCCTTGCGCAAAGGCGGATCGCATCGATAAGACAGAAACTCGGAAACTCGCTTTTGCAGACGTGTCGACGTGAAAGATACTCTTCGCGAACATTGTGCAGAAAGCGATTCGTGTTGGGAAGTCGTTGCCTGAGCGACTCGGTGGAATTCCAGAGTCCGATCGATCTTGTGAGCCGCTAAGTCGCTCGCCCCATTCCCAGATGGATTTCATCAAGGTCGTCTACGTCCCAAATCTGTCCCCTCCAGAGGACTGTCGCGAATTCGTTGATGCTGTCGATCCAGTCTTCACTGACGGTCGGCGAATGTTCTGCAGGCAGGATGACCAGCAACCGTTTGGAGCCGAGCAGTCCTTCGGGGTTGAGGCCGTAATAGCGATCGAGATAGTTCGACGTGCTGTAACATGCTCGCAGCAGTTCCTGCAGAAATGCGGGCTTCAGCAGTTCGGGGGCGTCGCCAGATTCAACAAGAACCTGGAGTGTGGAATGAGGATTTTCCGTCAACACGCGACTGATCATCGAGACCGCTCGCCGAAGTGCGGATCGATTCCACTTGCCAGATTTGAAACGCAGCGTGAATGCATGAGTTCGATCTTCGGCAGCAGGTAAAGATTCGACAAAGGGTTCCGCATCCAGATCGAATTCTGCGACAGGAATTGGATCGCCGGGCGCGATGTCGAACGTCAGCTTCGGCGGCGGGAAAGGGTCGAAGTCGGTGTCGAAAATGTCTTGAGCTTCCTGCATCAGGCCATAGATCTGCGTCAGGTTCAGCGTTGGCGTTTCCAGGACGTAATAGGGGGGACGCGGCTGGAACTTCAGTCCGAGCATTTCTGCTTCCGCACGAAACGCTGTCCCCGGCAGGATCGCCAGGTTGAAGACTTGAACGTCTGTGAACAATCCCGTTTGCGACAGGTATTCATACCCTCGACGGACCGATGCTTCCGTATCGCCTGGCAGACCGATGATCAAATCGACTTTGACTCGAATCCCCGCATCCATCATCGCGCGGACACCGCGTTCAAACGCTTTCAAATTGTTACGTCGATCCATCAAGTCCTGAGCGAGCGGGTCGACCGACTGCAGACCGATTTCCACTTCCGAAAAATTGGCCGCTCGCAGCAGCTTGGCGGTCTCGACATTAATCCCTTCCGCTCGTAATTCGCCAAAGTACGTGAACTGCCGGGTTCCATCGGCATGTGTCGGATTGCAGTCAGACAACAGCCTTAAAAAGTCATCAAAGTCACGCCGCTGATTCAACGTCGGATCAAGCAGTACAACTTCACGAGCACCATGGTCCGCCGCGTGCTTCAGGTTTGCGATGATCTTGTCGCGACTGACGAAATAGAGCGCATCGTAGCTTTTCGGGTAGTAACAGAACTTGCATTTGAAGATGCAACCCCGAATCGTCTCCAGCATCAGCATCTCTTCGTCGGCCGCGTCGAGGATTCCGTCGAGGTAAGGCGAAGAGATGTCGTTCAGATGCGGCAACGGCTGACGAAACGCAGGGGTTGCGGGACTGGTTCGTCGCCACAGGCCCGCGATCGGTTCTTCCGTGCCTGTGTTGATCGACGTCAGGAGTTCGCAGAAAGTCTGTTCTCCCTCACCGATCACCGCATAATCGATGCAGGATTGTTCCAGGACCCAACCGTTGTCGGCCGTGATTTCGGGACCTCCCAGCACGATCAGCAAGTCGGGTCGAACGGCTTTCAGTTGCTGGCAGATCCAGATTGTTCGATCAATGTTCCACAGGTAGCAGGTAAACCCGACCATCCATGGGTTGCGTTGCAGGATGGCTGCAACGATGCCGCGATCGCTGCAGTTATTGGCCAGCTTTGGTGGAAAGATCTGAATGTCGAATTCGGCATCCAGTCCCCGTTGGCGGGCCATCATTTTCAGATAGCCAGCCGCCAGCGGGACGTTCCCCACGACTTCCGTCGGCCCTGCCGGAGGTATCGGCAGTTGCACCAGAAGGACCGAACGAAGTGTGGTCATGAGTGTTCCAACGCAATCCAGACCGAAACTTTGACTTCACCGATGTTCACCGTCTTGGCGTCGGCCGGAGCATCGGCACTCGCAGTCAGGCTGTCAGCGAGTGTTTCGCCCTGGATGAGTTCACCCCACTCCTTCGCCATCGTCAGCACTTCCTGATCGGACGTGCTGTAACAGATCCTGATACGGTTCTCGATTTCCAGATCCGCCTCCTTACGCAGTTGCTGGATCTGGCGAATGAAGTCTCGCGCCATCCCCTCGCGCAACAGATCAGGAGTAAGAGCCGTCGACAAGGCGAGTTGAATTCCCCGGTCATCGCCACTGACCCACCCTGGAGCCTGTTCTGTCCCGACCTGAACATCATCGGGGGTCAGGGTGATTTCATGGCCATCGAGAGTGACAGTCACGGTTTCACCGGATCGCAACGGAGCCAGCAAGGCTGCATCGACAGAGGGCAGTTTCTCACGCAGCAAGTTCAGCAGCTTTCCGTATTTCGGCCCGAGCGTCTTCAAGTTGGCTTTGTAGGTGTACTTGACGATGTCTGCCAGGCTGTCACAGACGTTCAATTGCTTCACGTTGAGTTCTTCGCGAATCACGTCACTCAATTGAGCGATGGCATCGCGATCTGCTTGAGAACTCGCGGAAACTCGCAGTTCCGCAAGCGGCTGGCGAACTCGCTGATCGGCGATTTCCCGCAACTTATGCCCCAATGAAACAACGACCTGAGCGGTGGCCATCCGGGCATTCAGGCCGGCATCCAGCAGAATGCTGTCTGCCACGGGATACGCAGTGAGGTGCACGCTTTCGGCGAGGCCCGGCATCGCCGCGCGAACTTGAGATCCGTTGACCAGATTCTGATACATTCGCTCTGTGAGGAATGGAATCAACGGTGCGAGCAGTCGAGTTAATGCGACGAGAACTTCGTACAGAGTCTGATAGGCGGCCAGCTTGTCGGTATCGCTGGTGTCTTTGGATCTCCAGAATCGTCGACGGTTCCGGCGAATCCACCAGTTCGACAAGTCATCCACGAATGCGGCGGCCAGACGACAGGCTTCGGGAGAGTTGTAATCTTCCATGGCCGCACGCATGCCACTGGTCAGTGCCTGCAGGTTCGACAGGATCCAGCGATCGATTTCTGGACGGTCGGCAATTTCCACATAGCCATCGGCGGCCTGACCGGCAGCCCGCTTGAGGACCGGCAGTGGATTGAAGTCGTCCAGCCGGGCATAGTTCACAAAGAACGAATAGCTGTTCCAGAGCGGGATCAGGATCATGCGGCGCGTTTCATCGGCGGGAGCGCTGGTCACCAGACTGGTCTGCACGCCATCAATGGTTTTGTCCGTTGGCCCATCCGGCGTCTGCAGAGTCACAGGCTGATCTTTGTGACGGGTCCCGAACCGCAGGTCGCTCGACGGATTCTGCTGCAGATACATCCATCGCATCGTGTCGACGCCGAGTTGCTCGGCGGCTTCTTCAAACCAGATCGCCGTACCGTCCGACTTATGCATCGCCTTCCCCGCTTCGTTCATCACCAGGCGATGTCCGAGCAGTGTCTTGAATGGCTTCTTCAGGTCCGCGTCTTCGGTCCTGTCATGGTTCATCATCGTGGCCATGGAGAGCAACGAATAGAACCAGTTGCGGAACTGACCGGGGAAACATTCCGTCACCAGATCGGCCGGGTACCATTTTTTCCAGAGTTCGGGATGCGAATTGAATCCCATCGTGCTAAACGAGACGATCCCTGCGTCGAGCCAGGGATTGCCGACATCGGGAACTCGCGACAGGACGGCACCCGTCTTCTGGCTGCGGATCTTCACCTTATCGATCCACGGCTTGTGAGGCGTATGACCTTCGAACTCGTCCCAGCCCTCGACGGCTCGTTCCTTCAGTTCGGCGAGTGACCCCATCACGTCGAAGTCGGTCGGATCATCTGGATTGATCCAGATCGGCAAGGCCAGGCCCCAGAACCGCTTCTTGGAAATCATCCAGTCGCGCATGTTCGTCAGCCATTCGCGTTCCCTCTCGCCTCCCTGGATGCTGTCCGGAAGCCAGCGGATGCGATCGGTTACGGCCATGATTTCATCACGCCAGTCCATGTTGATGAACCACTCATCCACCAGTCGGAAGACCAGTTCATCTCCGGTTCGCCAGCAGTGCGGGTAGATGTGCGGATACTGTTCGACGTTGACGAGCAGGCCTTTTTCCTTCAGCCGTGCGAAGACCTGATCGGCAGTGGCAGGATCTGTAGCCGACTTGCCTGTGAAGTCTCCGAACCCGTCGATGAAGCAGCCGTCCTCGCCAAGAGGCGCGATGCCGACAACGCCTGCTTGAGCACCCAGGACATGGTCAACGTCACCGCATCCAGGAGCGATGTGAACAATCCCGGTACCTTCTCCGGCGACGACGTTGGGGCTCCCTTTGAAATCTCGTCCGCCGTCGATCACTCGATGGCAATCGATTCCTTTCTTGTCGGCAACCCGCTCATCAAACGGAACG
This sequence comes from uncultured Schlesneria sp., assembly GCA_963977965.1. GTDB lineage: Bacteria > Planctomycetota > Planctomycetia > Planctomycetales > Planctomycetaceae > Schlesneria. The sequence goes on along the minus strand of CAXBSB010000019.1, from coordinate 26,131 downwards.
CCACCCGCAACCGATTGCGCAGGCAGATCATCAAAGGGGCCGGAATATTTCCAGCCGACCATCTCAGCCCCCTTGATCGTCCCTTCGATGTCATAGCCGCCGTTTTCCTTGAAGATCTGCGACAGCGTTTTCAGCTTGGGCACAGACTTCGGCCAAGCCCATTCTTCACGGCCGAAGCCGTCTTTGAATTCCGTCGCCAGACGCTGGAAATCAAGGTTGTCTTTCGCGAAGTAATAGACCGCGCCGTCCCGCTTTGCCTTCAGCTTGACGTAGTCCAGTTCGGGATTCACCGCAGCCGCGATATTGCTGGTGAGTGTCCAGGGGGTCGTGGTCCAGACCAGCAGGAATTCGTTCGGGCGATCGACCAGCGGGAACCGGACGAACGCGGATCGGTGCACGGTCAGCTTGCGACCGTCGGCAACTTCCATCTGGCTGTAGGCACTTCCACCACGACCGCTCCACGGCATGACATCGTAGCCGCGATAGACCTTGCCGCGATTGAAGCACTTCTTCAGGAACGTCCAGATGGTTTCATTGTTCTCGGTCGAGAACGTGAAGTAGCTGCCGCCCCAATCGGGATTCCCCAATTGTGCGACGATCGACTCCGCCGTCCCCCGGACCTTTTCGCCTGGCTTCTTCGGAGGAACGAATTCGACTTCGTCGTCAGTTCCGATGGCATCGGACAGCTTTCGCAACTGGCCGGGGTCATCCCATTCCATCCAGTAGCCGAGCCGGATCGATTGTTCAGTCTGAATTGCCGCGTACTTCAGGACTCGACGTTTGCATTCATGGACGAACTTGTCGATCCCGAACTTTTCGACTTCGCTCTTGGCTCCCAGTCCCAGTTGCTTTTCGACTTCCACTTCAACCCACAGGCCCTGGCAGTCGAATCCGTTCTGGTAGCGAAGATCGCGACCGTTCATTGCCCAGTAACGCTGGAACGCGTCTTTGTAGGTGCGTCCCCATGCATGATGGACCCCCATCGGATTGTTGGCCGTGATTGGCCCATCCAGGAAACTCCAGGGCGTCTTGCCTCCAATCTGATCCCGCAGTTTCCGGAAGATCGCGCGTTCGCTCCAGAACTTCAGGATTTCGTGTTCCCCGCGAACAAATTCCGCGTCAGCAACTTTCTCAAACATCAGTAACCGTTCCGCAAATTAGTATTCAATGAGGCCACAGCCCCGTAATTCGATCAAATATCTTGAGTGCATCCCGCTGCAGTGTTTGCCATCGCCGAGGCCATCCACCGGGGCGAGATTCCAAGGCCAACCGGTTCCCCGAGACGGATCAGCAAGTCGCCACATTCTAGCCCCGATCAGACCTGTGTTGTAGCGACGATCTTTTGACTTTGCATTTCTACACCAAAGGAGTTACGTCCTATAGCCCAACCGCTGACGATTTCGCGTTTCCTGCTCGATCCGGCAGTCAATCGGCATCAATCATTGCCTGGAACAAGCCTTCCCACGTATACGTCGTCGCCTCGGCCGCAATCGGAAGTCCAACTTCCGCGGCAGCAGCGGTTGTGACGGGGCTGATACTGGCCAGCTTTGTTCGCGTTCCGACCAACTGGCGGGCCACGGGCGTGATCAGTTTCGCCAGTGAACGAGCGATGGACGGGCTGGACAGACCGATCCAATCGAGGTCTCCTCGTTCCAGTCGAATTCGTTCGGCCTCGGGAAACGATGTCACATCGCGATTCTGGTACACGACGACCTGTTCAAGATTTGCGCCCGCTTGAGTCAGTATTTGCGGCAAGACATCACGGCCTCGGCTGGCTCGTGCCCAGAGTACCTTTTGACCAGAGACTTTGGGCGCCAAGGCCGCTGCGAGAGCTTCCGCCCGGAACTCAGTCGGAATGACGTCGGCCCGCAGCGAATACTGCTCGAGAACTTTCGCGGTCGCCGGACCGATACAGGCCAGTTTCGCCCGACTCAATCGTCGGATGTCGCCGCCGTTATGCCAGAGTCGATCAAGCAAACCTCGAACGCCATTGGCACTCGTCCAGACAATCCAGTCGAACTCCTCCAATCGATTCAGCATGGCATCGACATCCGACCAGTCGTCGGGAGGTGCGATCTCGATCATCGGCAGCATGACCGGCAATGCACCCAGTTCAAACGCACGGTGAGCGGCATCGTCGGCCTGATCTTCAGGACGCGTAATCCCGATCACCTTGCCAAACAACGGACGATCTTCAAACCAGTGAGCTCGATCTCGGACTTGAACGCAGTCGCCAACAATCACCAGTGAAGGAGGATGGAGCCCTGCGGTTTTCGCAAGCTGATGAATTTCACCGAGAGTCCCAGTCACCGTCTGCTGCACTGGCTGGGTCGCTCGGCAAACGACGCAGGCAGGCGTGTCAGCAGGTTTTCCGGCAGCGATGAGCGAACTGGCGATCGACTCCAGGCGATGCAATCCCATGTAGAACACGAGTGTTCCGGGGAAATGGGCCAGTGAATGATAATCGAGGGCAGAAGAAGGCTTGGCCGGATCTTCGTGCCCCGTGATGAATGCAACTGCGGACGCATGGTCGCGATGTGTCAGCGAAATGCCGGTATAGACGGCAGCGGCCGTCGCGGCGGTGATGCCGGGAACAACTTCAAAGGGGATTCCCGCCGCTCGCAGCGCCGCCGCTTCTTCGGATCCGCGACCGAAGATGAACGGATCGCCCCCTTTCAGGCGGACAACGGTCTTTCCTTCGCGAGCGGCTTCGACCAGTCGCTGGTTGATCTCTTCCTGCCTGATCTGGCGCCCCGTGGGACCTTCAGCGCGACAGGTTCTTTCAGCGCTGGCATGGCTGTGGCGCAGCAGCATCGGATTGACCAGGCCATCGTACAAGACCAGATCGGCTGCGCGTAAACATTCAGCGCCACGCAAGGTTAGAAGACCAGGATCACCCGGACCAGCTCCGACGAGATACACCCGGCCTGGCAGCGTCGGTTCGGCTTGAGGAGATGGCTGGGACATTGAATGGCTTGCGTTGAAGGTCTGCGAATGGATCGGTCAAGAACGACATCGCTATCTCAGGTTGAGAGCGTCCCCTTGGATGACGGGACTCCCGACTGACGCGGATCGATCGTCGTGGCCTGGCGTAGAGCTCTGGCGGTCGCCTTGAACAGCCCTTCCGCGATGTGGTGGCTGTTCGTGCCGTGGTGCAGAACGAGGTGCAGATTCATCAGTGCGTTTGCAGCAACGGCCTGCCAGAACTCTTCCACCAGTTCCGTATCGAAGACACCGATCTTCTCGGTGGGAAATTCAACCTTGTAGATGAATTTCATCCGGCCGCTCAGATCGAGAGCCGATGTGACCAGCGTCTCTTCCATGGGCAGTGTCATTGAGCCGTAACGAGTCAGCCCCGCTTTGTCGCCCACAGCCTGAGCCAGTGCTTTGCCCAGACAGATACCGACATCTTCGGTGGTGTGATGGGCATCGATATGCAGATCGCCTTTTGCTACGACTTCCAGGTCAAACTGCCCGTGTTTGGCGAAGAGTGTCAGCATGTGATCCAGGAAACCGACACCCGTCGAAACCTTTGCGATTCCGGTACCATCCAGGTTCAGGGACAGGACGATCTGAGTTTCGGCCGTGTTTCGTTCGATTTTTGCAGTTCGAGGCATTTCGTTTCTTTCCAGGTCGCCGCCAGTTTCGTCGTTTGCGGAAAAATGAGGATGCAGGTGGCGTTAAACGATTTCGCGTAGTGCTGACAGGAATGTGTCAATCTCGGCATCAGTTCCGATCGTGATTCGCAGTCCGTCCAGGCGTCGATCTTCAGCCCAGTCGACATCTGGGAAATTCATATAGCGGACAAGAATCTTGCGTGACTTCAATGCTTCGTACTGGGCCTTGTGGGCCTTGCCTGGATGAGTCGCCCAGACGAAATTCGTCTGGCTGGGGACCACATGATAACCCAGTTCAATCAGTGCGGCAGTGAGTCGTGACCGGGTTGCGCGAATGCGATCTGTGTTCTGTCGCATCCAGTCCTGGTCTTCGATTGCAGCGGTGGCGGCTGCCAGTGACAACGCATCGCAATTGTAGCTGTCTTTCATTTTTCGCAGACCAGCAATGACATCGGGGTGAGCGACGGCGAAGCCGAATCGGATCCCTGCCAGGCTGTAGCTCTTGCTGAAAGTCCGCGTGATGACAACTTGCTTGCCGACTGTGCTGTTCAGAAGTTCGCCGCGATGTGGTGTGTCGCAGAAGTCGCCGTACGCTTCATCTAGAACGAGAACCCCTTTGGGCGGCGTCAACGCGATCAGATCATCCCAGGTCCAGCGGTTTCCTGACGGTGAATTGGGGTTTGGGACGAAGACCAGTTTGCTCCGTTCAATCTGCGAGCCGACTTTATCGAAATCAAAACTCCAGTCGGGTTCGAGCAACAGACGTTCGTGCCTGGCTCCTTGCAGATCGGCGAGGGTTTCGTACAGAATGTAGCTGGGATACGGATAGGCGATCTGGTCTGTCGGTCCGGCGAATGAACGGGTGAGGATCGTCAGGATTTCGTCACTGCCGTTTCCGGGAAGAATCCAGTCAGGATCAAAGCCAATCGCGTTTGCCGCAGCTTTGCGAAACTTGCTCCCCAGAGGATCTGGATACAGGTTGAGCTTCCCCTGAGCAGCCGCGGTCAATGCTTCGACGACCCGCGGGGAGGGTGGATAGGGATTTTCGTTCGTGTTCAGCTTTGTCCAGCCGGTATCCTGCGGCTGTTCGCCGGGGGTATAACCGGCGATTCGATCGATCTCGGGGCGAAAAAGACTCATCGGCGCACAGACTTTCGCAGCAGAAACAGGGTAAACCATCAGACACGAATTGTCCGACGAGGTTCATCGAACTTCAACCGACACGGTCTCGATTTGGGATTTGCTCGCTGGGGTTACCCGTTATGATTGCACCAGACCGAATGATAGCATTAGACCGAACATTCCCTCGGCAGGTCGACGACTTTCGAGGGGACTGTTCGAAAATCTGAGTGGAACAACGCGACTTTCTTCCTGAAGAGTCATCATCGCATGGCGAAATCGCTTTTGGAATATGCGGAATGGTTGGCCGAGCGAAACCTGCGCTGGCCTGCCGCTCCTCCTCTGGAAACGGCCAAGGCCACCCCGTACATCAAGCCGTTAACGGGAATCCGGGCTGTCACATGGAACGTTTATGGGACGCTGCTCCGAATCTCGGACGGGGAACTGCTGTTTCAGCATCCTCAGGCTATCCGCATGGAGATTGCTCTGGATAAGACGATCCAGGAATTCAACATGTGGAACAGCATGACTCGCAAACCCGGAAAACCGTGGGAGTACATGCAGCAGAAGTATTTGAAAGTCGTCGAAGACCTGAAAATGGCCTCGTCAGGACGCAAAGGGGACGTGACGGAAGTCAATTCGGCTGAGGTCTGGAAAAAACTGGTGTCGATGCTGGATAAGAAAGACTACGAATACGACACGTCATTGTACGGTGACATGGATGCGTTTTCTGAAAAGGTTGCTTATTTCTTTCACAGTTCGCTGCAAGGGGTTGAGGCGAGTGAAGGAGCACTGGACGCGCTGTTGTCGCTGCAGTCGGCAGGCTTGCGTCAGGCGGTTTTGACGGACGGCCAACCATTTACCCTCGCTCAAATCCATCGAGCGTTGGTGGCTCAGGGACGAATTCCCAGCCCGGACGCCATTTTTTCTCCGTCGCTGAACACACTTTCGTATGAAGAGGGTGTGCGTAAACCCTCAAAAACATTGTTCTTACGTGCTGTCGACCGATTTGTGAAGCTGGGGATCGAGCCTGAACAGGTTCTGCATATCAGTTCGCGTGTCAAAGATGATCTAGCGGTTGCCAAATCGCTTGGGATGCGAACGGCACTCTACGCGGCTGAAAAACTGGGTCTGCAGGTGTCGGGAGAAGAGCTGAAAGATCCTGCTACGAAACCAGATCGGTTGATTACCAAGTTGACGCAGGTTCGTGATATTCTTGGAATTTGATAGTTCTGAACCCGCATATTCCTGTGAACCGGCGAGGCCGAAACCTGGATTCACAGATCGGTGAATTCCGTTGTCAGGAAAGTCTACTTGATCTTTCTGGCAGGTTTCTTCATTCTTCGCCACCAAATTCGGTGAAATCGGGAGTTGGTGGATGAAGCGAGGAAGCCCGGAAATCCCTTCGACCCCAGATCAGGCTTGCGAATCGAAGAGCCAGAATGAAAACTCCCGTGCCGGGTTCTGATGAGCTACCAGGAGACCGTTATGCCCCCGCAGATGCTGTATGACTTCAATTCGTTCGACCAGAGCAAGCCACTGTTCACAATCGAAGATATTCGCGAAATCAATCCTCAACGATTTGAGATGGAGCAGTTGACCGCGATCCTGTCGATCGACCGCGAAGGGCATGGGCTGGTTGGCTATAAGGACATTACCCCCAACGAGTTCTGGGTGCGAGGCCACATGCCGGGCTTCCCCTTGATGCCGGGCGTCGTCCTGTGCGAATGCGCGGCACAACTGGCAGGTTTTTATGCTCGCAAATACAAATTGCTGGGCGGCGATTTTCTGGGATTCGGCGGAATGGAAGAGGTCCGATTCCGTAGTCCGGTTTTCGTTGGCGACCGCCTGATCATTATGGCTCGGCTGCATCGAATGCGTGCGGGTCAGCGAGCTGAGTTCAATTTCCAGGGATTCGTCAAAGAGAAGATGGTCTACAGCGGCCAGATGATCGGAGTCCCGATTCATATCGATCGTCAGACAGTCGACGCTGCGTCAAACGATTGATCGGCGTGCACTGATCCAAGCTCACCAGCCGTATTTGCCTCCATTAATGTGTCGCCGCGTCCATGCCAGCACCCATCGTCGATCTCCATCCGTACTTCTCGACCGTTGCCGAAATCGACGGGGTTATCAACTGGCAATCGTTCTTTGGGAACGATCATCCGGTGGAACTGGACATTGGCTGTGGTCGTGGAAAATTCCTGTTCGATTCAACGGTCGCGCGGCCCGAAACCAACTGGCTGGGTGTCGAGCTCGACTTTTCCGAAGGACGTCGTGGAGCAAAGCGGATCGCCAAACGAGAACTTCCCAATGGGCGAGTTCTCGGCGGTGATGCCCGTGAATTCCTGATCAAGCACGTGGAGCCTCATTCTGTTGAGGCCGCTCACGTCTACTTTCCCGACCCCTGGTGGAAAACTCGCCACAAGAAGCGACGTCTGTTCACCGACGAATTTGCCGACCTGCTGGCTAATGTTGTGAAGCACGGCGGACACGTCCATTCCTGGAGTGACGTCGAAGAATACTTCGGGATCATTTCGGCCTTGATGAATCATCATCCCGAATTTGAGCCGATTCCTCCTGCCCCCGAACCGGAAGGCAAGGATGATGCCGATTACTTGACCGGTTTCCATCGCAGCCGGAAGAAGGCGGGATGCACGATTTACCGAGGTCTATGGCGCCGAAGGTAAATCGCTGATGGTTCAGCGTGCCATCGCGAGTTCTGAGTGGCTGCCTTCTGATGGCTTGGAGGGTTTAGCAACCGACCCGACCGGAATCTGAACCTCGATGGTTGTGCCGACGTTTAACTCGCTGCGGGCCGTGATTGTCCCCTCGTGGGCTTCGACAATCGTATGGCAGATTGCGAGGCCCAGGCCACATCCCCCTTCGACCTGTGATCGTGCTTTGTCGACACGATAAAAGCGGTCGAAGATTCGCGGCAGATCCTCGGATGAGATTCCGACCCCGGTGTCGGTCACGCGAACGATGGCCTGATCCGCGTTTTGGCTCACGTCAATGGTGACTGTTCCATCGGGTCGATTGTAACGAATCGCGTTACTCAACAGGTTTGTCAGTAACTGAAACAGGCGATCGTGATCCGCAGAAACTGTGACCGGCTGGCCCTGGCATGTCAGTTGAACCGATTTTTCGTGGGCCAGCGGCTGCAGCATCTCGGTCGCTTCGTGAGCGATACGGTCAAGTTCGACCGGTTGCCGCACCATCTCAAATTTGCCTGAATCGAATCGGGCGAGTGACAACAGTGCGTCAATGAGGGACTTCATGCGCAGTGAAGCTCGGCGGCACGCCTGAAGAGCCTTCTGGTAATCTTCCGGAGATCGAGGCCGAGCCAGCGCGAGTTCTGCGTGCGACAGGATGACCGAGAGCGGCGTACGCAATTCGTGTGACGCGTCTGCGGTGAATTCACCCTGTCGTTCGAATGCGGACTGCAATCGATCGAAGGTCCGGTTCAGGACCGAAGCGAGTTGTTCCAATTCCGTTGCAGTCGTGTCGACGTTGATTCGCTTGGAAAGATTCTTGACGGATATCGACTCTGCAATGGCGGACATTTCGGTGATCGGTCGAATCGCGCGTGATGAAAACCACCATCCCCCGGCGAGTCCGATGACGAGCACGCCGAGCCCGGTGAGAGTCAAAAGCATCCCCGCTCGATGGACGGCGGCCAAGTCGGGCTTGATAGATCGTCCCACGAGAAGATTGGTGTCGAATCGTGAGACCTGAATTAACTCTCGCCGATCGTCACGGGTGCGAATCTGCCTCTCAGGCAACCCATCTTTCGCATGCAGATCCGGGAACGGGATCTCTTCAACCGACTTTGACTTTTCCAGGATGGCACCACTGCGATCCCAGATAATGAAATAGAAACTCCGCTCGTCTCCGCCATCAAACAGATGCTGAGTCTCCTCCGGCAAGGTCAATCCCGGAGGCGGAGCGAACCAGGGGTTTCGAGCGAATGAATCACGGGACTCTCTGGTCCGATCCTCGGTGTTTTCTCTGGGGGTTTCGCGAGCAGAAGGATCGCGGGCACCTTCACGAGCACCGTCTCGAGTTCCTTCGCGAGTTCCATCACGCGGCCCACCACCACGTGATCTTCCGTCGCGATTACCACCCGGGTCTCGTGCAGGGGTGACGTTTGCGGGTGCCAGGGCATCCGCGTAATCGGGTCGAGGTCCTGGCCAACCAGTACGCGGAGGCCAGTTGATCGGAGTGCGTGGGACAGGGAACAAACCACGGACTCGCGAATTCAAGACAGCCGCGACGCGGTCGAGTTCCGCGTCGGTCTGTTGCAGTCGAGTTTCCCATTGCAGGGCATACACGACTCCGCCAAAGATGATCAGCACTGTTGTCAGCAGCAATGCATGCCAGATCTGCAGACGCCAGCGAAGTGATCTAACCATTGATCATGTATCCCTGCCCACGGCGAGTCGTTATGAACTCGTGGCCAAGTTTTCTGCGAATGTTTGAAACGTGGACATCAACGAGATTGGAAAGCGTGTCATCGTCTTCGTCGTACAGTTTGTCATAAATCATCGACCGCGTCACCAGTTTGCCTTTGTGCAGTGCCAGCAATTCCACCAGCGAATACTCCATTGCTGTCAGCGGAATCATGGTTCCTGCACGGGTGACCGTTCGTGACACAGTGTCGATATTGGTATCACCGACTTCGATCGAGGGGGTTGATTGACCGGCGGCCCGTCGAATCAGCGCCCGCAGTCGTGCCAGCAGTTCTTCCAACTGGAATGGCTTCACGACATAGTCATCGGCGCCGGAATCCAGGCCTTTCACACGATCTTGCAGGCTGTCACGTGCGGTCAACAACAGAACTGGTGTTGATTTCAGTTTGCGAAATCGACTCAGCACTTGCCATCCATCCAATTTGGGGAGCATGACATCGAGGACAACTGCGTCGTAATCCCAATTGGTTGCCTTGTACAACCCTTCTTCGCCGTCACCGGCGGTATCCACGACGTACCCCTCTTCCTGCAGACAAGTCCAGATGACTCGCTGCAGATCCGGTTCGTCTTCCACTAGCAAAACACGCATGTCCTTCGGTCCTTCTCGGTAGCTCTTGATGTGTCGAACGGTACGATGGGCTCGTACTAACCCGGCAGGATCACCCGTGTCGTTGGAATTGGCCGTCCCAAAGTCCAGACCGCTGCCACGAAGCAACGTGGAATCTTAATGGAAAAGGATTCCCGGACGGCACAACTTCATCTGTTGTTAAGGTAATGCTGTCTAAGATTTTGCCCGGTGAACGACGCAGATTCTGGCGAAGTTTGTTGCTTGACCAATCGATCGATGCGTAACTCGTGTGCCGCGTGATTGCGTCAGGTCATTTTTTATTGAAGGGGTAAGGAACATGCGCATTGGGACAGGATTGGCAACGTTGGCGGTAGTGGGAGCGATGGCGACGAGTGCCTTTGCGCAGCCGGGCGGGGCCGGTGGACGTGGCCGTGGCGGATTAGGAGGAGGATTTGGCGGGCCTCAATCAGGATTGATGCTGGCCGGAAACGCTGCCGTTCAGAAAGAACTGGGCATTTCCGAAGATCAGATTGCAAAGATCAAGAAACTGGCCGACGAAGCTCGCGAAGAAATGCAGGCCGGTGCAGGTGGGGGCGCAGACTTCGCGGCGTTGCGCGATCTTCCTGAAGAGGAACGACGTGCCAAAATGACCGAAATGATGAACAAGCGAATGGAAGCCACTCGCAAAGTCGCGGAAAAGTACAAGCCGAAGCTGGCAGAAGTTCTCGACGCGAAGCAAGTCGAGCGACTTCATCAGATCACATTGCAGGCTGCAGGCTCTGGGGCTTATGCCGATCCCGATGTTGCCAAAGCCCTGAAGCTTTCCAAAGAGCAGCAGGACAAGATTGCGTCGATCACGAAGGAATTCGGCGAAAAGCAGCGAGCCGCGTTTACGGGAGGGGGTGCCGGCGGTGGTGAAGATGCTCGCGCCAAGATGCGAGAACTGAGCGCCACCCGCGACAAGGATCTGGCCGCTGTTTTGACCTCTGATCAGTCGGCACAATTCGAAAAGATGAAGGGGAAAGAGTTCGACGTTGCCGCCCTGCGAGGTGGTTTCGGCGGCCCAGGTGGGCCAGGCGGTGGAGGTCCCGGCGCTGGCGGACGACCAGGCGGTGGACGTCCAGGGGCTGAAGGACGACCGAAGACTCAAGCTCCTTGACCCGGATTGAATTTTCGTAGCGGAATTTCATGTTCACGCGATGTGAACAATCGACACAGCCGCCGGTGCAATCACTGGCGGCTTTTTTTCAAGACTGCCTCGCCTCTCCGTTTTCCCCTGATTCACGCGGAGTCCACCATGCGTTTCTCTGTCACGAGTCCTGCAATTCTTGTCGCCATTGCGACTCTGTCAGTTCTTACGATGCCCTCCTACGGTGCCGAGCCATGGAATCGTTTTCGAGGTCCAAATGGCTCAGCGGTCAGCGATGCCGGTCACCTGCCTGAAAAATGGGATGACACGACGAATCTCCGTTGGAAAACGGCATTGCCTGGACCAGGAAGTTCCAGCGCGATCATCGTGGGAGACCGTGTATTTGTCACGTGCTACTCTGGCTATGGAGACTCCAGTGAAGCGACAGACGTCAAGAAACTTCAGCGGCACTTGATTTGTGCGTCGATGGTTGACGGGCACATCATTTGGGACACCATTACGGCGAGTGGTACCAGCGAAGATCGCTATAGCGGCTTTCTGCGCGATCATGGCTATGCCACGAGTACTCCAGCGTCGGATGGAAGACGGATTTATGTCTTCTATGGCAAGTCAGGGGTCCTCGCTTTCGACATGGCTGGCCAAGAAGTCTGGAAGACCGATGTCGGCAACGGCTCCGCCAAGAATAACTGGGGATCTGGCTCCAGTCCCGTCCTGTTTGGAGACCTGGTGATCGTCAACGCGGCCGCAGAAAGTAAATCTGTGATTGGCCTCGATAAGAAAACAGGCAAGCAAGTCTGGCGTGCCGATGCACCGAACATTTATGGTTCATGGTCCACTCCAGTGCTTGTCGATGTGCCGGGCGGTAAGACCGAACTCGTCTTGAGTGCTCCGTACGAATTGTGGGGATTCGATCCTGCGAATGGCAATTTTCTGTGGTATGCCGACGGAATCGCCGACGACACGATCTGTGGAAGCGTGGTCGCTCGAGATGGAATTGTCTATGCCGTCGGTGGACGAGGTGGCAGCGCCGTGGCGGTTCGTGCGGGCGGTCGTGACGACGCCACGCAGAAACAGACGGTCTGGAAGAAGCAACTCAGTTCGTACGTCCCATCCCCCGTTCTTTATGGAGACCGAATTTTCAGCGTCAATGAACGAGGGGTGTTGGGTTGCCTGGCAGCCAAAGACGGCGAGTCACTATTTCAGAAGCGGTTGCCAGATGCCGGTGGGATCTATGCCTCACCCGTTGTAGCTGATTCGAAACTGTTCATCGTGACGCGACGCAATGGAACAATCGTCGTTTCGACAAGTGGTTCAGGCGAAGTACTGTCGCATAACAAATTCAACGACGATACCGATTTTAATGCCAGCCCCGCGATCAGTGAGGGAACGATTCTGCTTCGTTCCAACAAATTCCTGTACTGCATCGGGGCGAAGAACTGATTTCCAGCGAACGCGTAGACCGTCGTGGACTTCAACTCCAGCGAACTCGCGTCTTAAAGCCCGGGGTTGCTCACGAAGTGAGCTACCCTGGGTCCGCGCAATCCCCGCTGTACCCCATCAGGCCCATCAGGGTTCCGTCATTATTCTGGACGTAACCCTCCGACGTCCGTACGACCTTGTCTCGGCCTTCAATGTCGTGGCCCCCTCACGGACCGCTCCTTCCGCTTCAATATGAACCATTCTTGATGGGTGGCCTCTCTGCCAGCGTTTTAATCACCGCAGGTCACTTCAAAGGCACGGCCCCAGATTGCGCGACCGGTTTTCGGTACCGATTCGCCTGTTTTTGGCGTTTTGGTGGAAAACGAATTCTGCGGTCCGGATTTTGCCTTGTCTGTGAGCATGGACGCGTATTTCACATTTCTCACGCAGGACCGGAGGGACTGAGCATGCTCACGACGCTCGAAGATGATCGGGTTGTGACCGCGACAAGCGAGAATCCCGTTGCCAGACAGGTCAGAGAAGTGTTCGACGAATACCAGGATGGAACCGTTGCCCGCCATCCGCTGCTGCTGAATCGACTCGACAGATTCTCGACGCAACATCTGGCAGACCGGCAACTGGCCGCCGAAGTCCGATTGCGCGAAAAAGGGATTACATTTGCAGTCTACGGGCACACAGACGGTACCGAAAAGGTCTGGCCGTTTGATGTCGTTCCACGTCCCATGGCATCGGACGAATGGGTCAGGATCGAACTGGGCCTGAAGCAGCGTATTCGGGCTCTCAATCTTTTTCTCGACGATATCTATGGGGCACAACTCATCTTGAAGGATGGGGTGGTTCCTCGTGAGTTGATTCAGTCCGCAAAAACGTACCGACCGCAACTGGAAGGGTTTCGTCCTCCGAAAGGTGTCTGGACACACGTCACCGGAACGGACTTGATTCGTCACAGCGATGGTGTCGTCTATGTTCTGGAAGACAATCTGCGATGCCCGTCGGGCGTGTCATACGTTCTCGAAAACCGCGAGTTAATGAAGCGAGTTCTTCCGGAGGTCTTTCAGGGGTCCTCGATTGCTCCCGTCGAAGATTACGGCGAACGTCTGCTCGCCATGCTGCAGCAGACCGCACCCAAGGATGTGGATGCTCCCGTGGCAGTCCTGCTAACGCCCGGTTCGTTCAATTCCGCCTACTTTGAGCATTGTTTCCTGGCTCAGCAGATGGGTATTGAACTCGTCTGTGGAGCCGATCTGGTTGTTAAAGATGGCTACGTGCAGATGCGGACGACGCGCGGGACACAGAAGGTCGACGTGATCTATCGCCGCATTGATGATGACTTCCTGGACCCGAAATGTTTCCGCGCAGATTCTGCTCTTGGTGTTCCCGGTTTGATGGACGTTTACAAAGCGGGACGAGTCACGCTGGCGAATGCTCCCGGAACAGGAGTAGCAGACGACAAGGCTGTCTATGCGTGGGTCCCTCAGATCATCAAGTACTATCTGTCTGAAGAGGCCATTCTTTCCAACGTGCCGACTTACATTTGCTCGAACCCGGAAGACCGGGAATATGTTCTTGCTCACATGGACGAACTGGTCATTAAGCCGACGAACGAGTCTGGCGGATATGGAATTGTGATGGGGCCGCGAGCCTCCAAGACCGAGCTGAGTGATTGTGCGGCTCAGATTCTGGCAAACCCTCGCAACTATATCGCTCAGCCGATGCTCACTCTGTCGACGGTCCCGACCGTGATCGATCGACGACTGGCGCCGCGACACGTGGATTTGCGACCGTTCATTCTCTACGGCGATGACATCTACGTCCTGCCGGGCGGGTTGACTCGTGTCGCCTTGCGAGAAGGTTCGATGGTCGTGAACTCGTCGCAGGGAGGTGGAAGCAAAGATACGTGGGTGCTTCTCAAGGATGACGGACGTGCGGTTGGATGACGTGATTTGAAATCGGAGACGTGGTACTTGCTTGAGAATTCCAGGCCATTGCGCTCGCATTGTGCCGCCACCCATGATGAAAAACGATGTTACGCCGAGTTGCAGATTCTGTGTTTTGGGCCAGCCGCTATCTTGAGCGTGCGGAAAATGTCTCCCGCTTTGTCGATGTCTGCCAGTCAATGTCACTCGGCGGACATCCGCAATGGTCACCACTGATCTATGCCAGTGGCGACGAAGAGTTGTTTCACAAGCTGCACGGCCAGGACTACAACGCTGAACTGGTCCTGGGATTCCTGCTGTTTGACGAACGGAATCCGAATTCCATCTGGTCCTGCCTGCAGAAGGCGCGAGAGAACGCTCGAGCGATTCGTGAAGTGCTCAGTGTTCCTATCTGGGAAGCCATCAATCGCTTTTATCTTCGCGTCCGTGAAGCTTCGCGTGCTCCAGACGAGATCGTGCAGAATCCGGCAGATTTTCTTGAACGAGTTCGGCGGTCAAGCCACGAAGTAATCGGGGTGATGGAAGCGACGATGTCGCACAACGAAGCATGCACTTTGCTCGCATCGGCCGACTGCTGGAGCGTGCGGACAAGACCTCGCGAATCCTCGACGTCAAATACTTCGTGCTGCTGCCGGATGAATCGAAGATAGGTTCGGCTCTGGATGTGGTTCAGTGGACCGCATTGCTGGAGTCAACGAGTGCACTCTTCATGTACCGCAAGCGGTATGGGCGGATTTCGCCACCATTAGTGGCAGAATTCCT
This sequence comes from uncultured Schlesneria sp., assembly GCA_963977965.1. GTDB lineage: Bacteria > Planctomycetota > Planctomycetia > Planctomycetales > Planctomycetaceae > Schlesneria. The sequence goes on along the minus strand of CAXBSB010000019.1, from coordinate 11,066 downwards.
GCTGCTCGATGCGACGTTCCCTCGTGCTGTTCGTTTCTGTGTCGAACAGGCAGAGACCTCTCTGCATTCCATCACCGGACATCCCGTTGGGAAGAACGAGAGTCCGGTAGAATCAGAATTCGCCAGTTTGCATGATCACTTGCAAGCCGCGAAGATTGAACCGATCATTCAGGAAGGTTTGCATGAGTTTATCGATGCCTGCCAATGTCGTCTGAATGACATCGGTTCGACGATGTATCAGGCATTTTTTGAGATTGTACCGCTGGAGGAAGTTGCTTCCCAGCGGTTGTGAAGGCAGGTGTATTGATGACAATTCGAGTCGTACTGCGGCACCTCACCGAGTACCAGTATGACCGCAGTATTTCGCTCGGACCTCAAGTGATCCGCTTGCGACCTGCGCCGCACTGCCGTACTCCCGTGCCAAACTATTCGCTCAAGATTCTTCCCGACGGACATTTCCTGAACTGGCAGCAGGACCCATTCGGCAACTTTCTGGCGCGTCTTGTCATTCCGCAGAAGACAGATCGTTTCCGTGTCGAAGTCAATCTGACTGCAGATTTGACGGTGATCAACCCGTTCGATTTCTTCGTTGAAGAATACAGCGAAGAATTCCCATTCACATACGAACCAGGTCTGGCAAAAGACCTGCAGGCTTTTCTTGAGTTCCTGCCGCAGGGGCCTGCGTTTGAAAAGTTCTTTGCTCGAATCGACCAGAAACGACGGCGAACCACTTCGTTCCTCGTTGATTTGAACCAATTGCTGTGCCATCAGATCAAGTATGTGATCCGCATGGAGCCGGGTGTCCAGACACCAGAAGAGACTCTCGTCAAAGGAACAGGCTCCTGTCGCGACTCGGCATGGTTGATGGTTCAACTGCTACGGCGCTGTGGGCTCGCCGCCCGATTCGTCTCGGGTTACCTCATTCAATTGCGTGCCGACGTCAAATCGCTGGATGGTCCTTCAGGGCCGGAACAGGACTTTACCGACCTTCATGCCTGGTGTGAGGTCTATCTCCCCGGGGCTGGCTGGGTGGGCCTTGATCCAACGTCAGGCCTATTCACGGGCGAGGGACATCTTCCTCTTGCTGCTACCCCTGCACCAGCAACAGCCGCCCCGATTTCGGGACCGCTGGAAAAGTGCGAGACGGAATTTCATGTCGAAATGTCCGTCAAGCGAATCCACGAAGACCCGCGAGTCACTCTTCCGTTTTCTGACGATCAGTGGAATGAAATCAATCGACTGGGACATGAGATTGACCAGCATCTGAAACAACAGGATGTCCGGCTGACTATGGGAGGTGAGCCGACGTTTGTTTCGATCGACGATATGGAATCCGTCGAGTGGACGACAGGTGCTGTCGGCATGGACAAACAGCAACGGTCCGGAAAACTGCTTCGACGGCTGTACGAACGATTCGCTCCCGGTGGACTGCTGCATTACGGTCAGGGAAAATGGTATCCCGGCGAACCGTTGCCGCGCTGGGCTTACAGTTGCCTGTGGCGCGTTGATGGTGAGCCCCTGTGGAAAAATCCGAAGTGGCTGGCCGATCCCACAGATAAAGGCCACGCAGACATCGATAACGCAGGCGAGTTTTTGATGGAAGTGGCCGAGCGGCTGCACGTTGACGGCCGCTGGATGAAGCCCGCCTACGAAGATGTCTGGCGGACGATGGAACAGGAGCAGAAGATTCCCGTCGACGTCGATCCTCGCAAGTTCAATCTCGACGACGACAAGGACCGGCAGCGACTGTCATCGATTCTTGAGCGAGGAGTCAGTCGCCCCGTCGGATATGTGATGCCTCTCACCAAAGCCTGGTGGCAGGCGAGGCCTCACTGGACGAGCGGTCCGTGGCCAATGCGCACCGAACGCCTGTTTCTGATTCCCGGTGATTCGCCGATCGGGCTGCGGTTGCCGCTGGACTCTCTTCCCGTTGGCGGGTCGGATGAGTTTCGAACGCTGTATGACATTGATCCCTTTGCCGAACGTGATCCCCTGCCGACGCATCTCGATTTTCGGCGGCGGGCTCAAAATCGACTTGCCCAATACCAGCGAGATCTGGAACTGACCGCTCAGGGAAATGCCAGCCAACTGGTCACGCTGCTCAATCAGCAGAAATCGGAAGTGCGCGAGACGGATCGGATCCTGCCGAGCACTCAATCGTGGAACGTGATCGGGACGGCCCTCTGTATCGAGCCACGTAACGGCATTCTTCATGTCTTCATGCCGCCGCTGGCACGACTGGAAGACTATGTCGAACTCGTGGCTGTCGTCGAGGCTGTTGCCGAACAGCAGCAGATCCCTGTCATCATCGAAGGGTATCTGCCCCCCAACGACCATCGTATGCGGATTCTCAAGGTCACACCGGACCCAGGCGTGATTGAGGTCAACATCCAACCCGCGTCAAACTGGGATGAACTCTGTGCGATCACAAACGGGGTCTACGAGGACGCTCATTACACGCGACTCGGGACCCAGAAATTCCATCTGGATGGTCGACACACGGGAACAGGCGGTGGAAATCACCTGGTGCTGGGAGGACCGACTGCTGCCGACAGTCCGTTCCTGCGTCGGCCTGATCTGCTGAAGAGTCTGCTTGCTTACTGGAACAATCATCCTGCTCTTTCGTATCTGTTCTCGGGTCAGTTCATCGGTCCGACCAGCCAATCGCCCCGCGTGGACGAAGGACGTCGGGATTCGATCTATGAGCTCGAAATTGCATTTCAGCAGATTCCCGATCACGGACCGATTCCTCCGTGGCTCGTCGACCGCATCTTCCGTCACCTGCTCGTCGATCTGACGGGGAATACACATCGAGCCGAGATCTGTATCGACAAGCTTTACTCGCCCGATCACGCCTTCGGTCGATTAGGCCTGGTCGAGCTACGCGGGTTTGAAATGCCGCCGCACGCACGAATGAGCCTGATCCAGCAATTGATGGTGCGGGCCCTGGTCGCATGGTTCTGGAAAGAGCCTTATCGACAGCCCCTGATCCGGTGGGGGAACCGTCTGCACGATCGCTGGCTGCTGCCGAGTCCATTGAAGGCCGACCTGTCTCAGGTTCTTTCAGACTTGCGGGCACATGGATTCGCCTTCCGCGACGAATGGTTCAATGCACAATGGGAATTCCGTTGTCCGCGGATTGGCGAGATCTATCACGACGGGGTTCGTCTGGAACTTCGAACAGCCATCGAACCCTGGTACGTGCTGGGTGAAGAGCCCGGAGGTGGTGGAACTGCACGATATGTCGACTCGTCCGTCGAAAGACTCCAGGTTTCGCTGACGGGCATGACGTCCCCTCGCTATGCAGTGACCTGCAATGGTCGTCGCGTCCCGCTGCAACAGGCGGGACGGGAAGGGGAACTGGTGGGGGGAGTCCGCTATCGAGCCTGGCAACCGCCAAGCTGTCTTCACCCAACGCTGCCTGTTCATACACCGCTCACATTTGATATTGTAGATCTCTGGATGAGTCGATCGATTGGCGGTTGTCGTTACCACGTGGATCATCCAGGCGGGTTGAATCCGTCTGTCTTTCCTGTAAACGCTCTTGAAGCGGAATGCCGTCGGTCGGCACGGTTCGTCGAACACGCATATACGGGTGGTCGAGTTGACGTACGGGAGGAACAGCCGGTGTTCGAAACGCCCTGGACGCTGGATCTGCGAATGCGTTGATGTCACAGGAACGCTTGGTGACCGAAGTGTCGTTCTGCGGTATGCGCCGAACGGATTCTTCGGGATGTCATACCGGTACGATTGCCGTCGCGCTCATTGGTCGGCAGAGAAGTTACCGTTACCGGGAATGTTGATTCGATGACCGTTTACGCCGCGCCGGGACAATATCTTCGGGTTCCTCATACGGTCCCGACGCAGGTTTATCACGAAATGCTGGATCGGCAGGGAAATCCTCGTCCGGCATGGAAGACATTTGTCGACCGGGTCCCCAACGTCACCGTCACAGATTTCGCTCACCGAGCCCAGCAGGCCGAGCAACTTCTCGATGAGAATGGTGTCACATTCAACATCTTTCATGAAGGCCAGCAATCTCAGCGGCCATGGAGCCTTGATCTCTTCCCCTTCATTATCGGTGCGAATGAATGGGACACACTGTCAGATGGTCTGCGTCAACGGGCTCGATTGCTGGATCGAATTATTCGCGACTGCTATGGCCCGCGGGAACTGATTCGGAACAGAGTACTTCCCCCCGAAGTACTGTTCGCCAATCCGGGGTTTCTGCGTCCCTTTGTCGGACTGCATGAGGGGCCGCAGTCAATGACGCTGTTTGCCACAGAACTGGCTCGCGGTCCGGATGGTGGTTGGCGAGCGATGGCCGACCGGGCTGAAGCCCCTGCTGGAGCAGCCTTTGCTCTGGAGAATCGCATCGCGGTCTCGCGAGCCATGCCACCATCTCTCCATGATCCACTCGTCCGAAGATTGGCTCCGTTCTTCCTGGCTTTGCAGAATCGACTCAAGACACTTGGCCAGAAGCTGTCTGAAAATCCGCGAATCGTCCTGCTGTCTCCGGGAGCCAAATATCCTTACTACTTTGAAGACGTTTATCTGGCTCGATACCTGGGTTACACGCTGGTTGAAGGAGCCGACCTGGCAGTCCGGGATGATCGTGTCTTCCTGAAAACGCTGGCGGGACTGGTTCCAATAGATGTGATCATTTCACGCGGCGTGGAACGAGGTATCGATCCATTAGAGTTGGGAGGCGGAGAACCACACGGAATCCCCGGCCTGCTGAAGGTGATTCGGGAAGGACGAGTTGCCGTTGCCAACGTTCCCGGATGCGGACTGATTGAATCCCCCATCTTCATGGCATTTCTTCCACAAATCTGCCAGCACTGGTTTGGCGAAGAACTTCAATTGAAATCGATCCCCACCTGGTGGTGTGGAGACGAAGGTCAACTGAAGGAAGTTCTGGGTCGCTTCACCGAATTGGTTATCAAGCCAGCATTCCAGGCGAGTGGTGGTGATGAGGTCATCGTCAGTCGACTCGATCCTGACGGGCGGCGTGAACTGATCGACCAGATCACGGCGCACCCCTACAAATATGTTGCTCAGGAACTGATCGCACGGTCGGCAGTACCGGTCTTCCGCAATGGGGAAGTTCAAAACGGACATGCCGCGATCCGAACATTCCTGACGGCGAACCAGGACGACTTTGAGGTGATGCCAGGTGGGCTGGTTCGAGTCGCACCAACGCCCGACCCGATGGTCCTTTCGATCTCTGCGGGTGACAGCAGCAAAGACCTGTGGGTGCTGGCCGAAAGCCTGGTGAAGCCCGTTTCACTGCTGGGGGACATCGACAAGCCCGTTCCGCTGCGGCGAACGAGTGCTATTTTTCCGAGTCGAGTTGCGGACGATTTGTTCTGGTTCGGTCAATCGCTGGATCGAGCGGACTTTCTGTGCCGCCTGTTGCGAGCAGTCATTGAGCGGTTGACGGCTGAATCCGCGTCGGATGCCCCCGAGCTACCGTGGCTCATCCGCGCACTGGCCGATCAGGGACAGGTGGAACCCGGTTTTGCGATCGAGTCCTTTCTGGTGCAGCTTCCTACGCTGACAGACGAACTGCCGCGAATGATTTTCAATGTCGAGGAATCCCGTGGCGTTGCTGCCGCAATTTCTGAGATGGATCGACTCGCCTCACTGGAACGTCTCTGGATGTCACCGGATACGTTTCGAAAAGTTCGAGAAACAGCGATTGCATTTCTCGAGTCTCCGGAAACCCGCTGGACGGGTCTGGTTGATGTGCTCGAAGCCATCAATCAACTGATTCTCGATCTGGCGGCGGTCAGTGGTTTGCTGCACGATGGCATGGTGCGAGGTCCCGCGTGGCGGCTTCTTGATATGGGGCGCCGTATTGAACGAACTCGTAATACGGCGAGCATGCTGCGGAGCGTGATGTCGGTCAACGCAACGTTTGAACGTCCGGTTCTGAAATCGTTGCTGGAAGTGATCGACTGTCGTATGACTTATCGGGCACGCTACTTCGATAACCTGCAACAAAATGCCGTTCTGGATCTGTGTGTCAGTGATGAAACGAGCCCTCGATCGATTGTGTCACAACTGGTCGCCTTGTCAGACCATGTCGACGCGCTGCCTAATGATGGCCAATCAGTGCTGCGTAACGAAGAAAAGCGGATTGTCATGATGGCTGTCCATGCCGTTCGAATGGTCTCACCTGAAAACCTCGAACAAGTCCCGGCAACGACTCTTCAACAGATTCTGCTGGATGTTGAAAATGACATGAGCACGCTTTCGCAGGTCATCACGCGTAAGTATCTGCTTCATTCCGGCATACCTCGACAAATCACGTCCGGCCTGGAGATGCCACAATGAAGTACCGCATCGTCCATAAGACTTCGTATTCGAGTTTGGAGCCGGTTTCGGTCGGTCACAATGAGGCCTGGCTGACACCGCGCGCAACACAGTTTCAGACTGTCCTGGCACACAGGATCGACATCGAACCGCAGCCATCAACTCGCGTCGTGCTGACCGATTATTTCGGAAATACGGTGACGCAATTCCTGTTCAACCAGGGATATTCCAAACTGCTGATATCAGCCGTAAACGAAGTAGAAATCGTCCCCCCTGAGAAATGGGTGACCAGTCCGCCATGGGAAGTCGTGCTGGCCGATGTGCAGGCTCATCAATCGTCCGAGGCCCTCGCGGCATTCGAATTCACATTCGACTCGCCTCGATGTCGACGGAGTCCTGCGTTCGCGGATTATGGAGCTTCTTCATTTCATCCCGGTCGGCCCATACTTGAAGTTCTGGAAGACCTGCTGGAACGCTTTTCGGTCGATTTTAAATTCGATGCGACGGCAACAACCGTTTCAACTCCGGTCGAAGTGGTCTTTCGTCAAAGACGTGGGGTCTGCCAGGATTTTGCCCACCTGCTGATTTCAATTCTGAGATCGCTCGGATTTGCTGCTCGCTATGTCAGCGGTTACCTCAGAACGCTTCCTCCTCCCGGCAAAGCACGACTCGTTGGAGCCGACGCCTCGCATGCCTGGTTGTCTGTTTATTGCGGGCCACTTGGCTGGGTCGATATCGATCCGACCAACAAGCAGTTTCCCACAACCGATCATCTGACGATCGCCTGGGGTCGCGATTACACCGATGTGGCCCCCGTCAAAGGTGTCTACGTCGGGGGCAGCAGCCCTCAATTGACGGTCAGTGTCGATGTCTGTCCGCTCGACGAGGTGGACGCAGCGGAATCGTTGATTGAGAGCGCGAACTGAAACTCGCAGGTCGATGATTCGTCTCGTAATGCGCACCAATGAATCTGCGTGACCGGGGTGAGTCGTTCCTTGGTGGTCACAGGAAGCCGTCTATGCGGGGTGCCACGGTTTTGGAGTCCGCGACAAGGCCGTGCGTTTTCGACGGAATGGCGGCGCGATTTGCACGGGGGAATAGATTGGCGATACACCGTCGCTCCACGAGCGAAGACACGGCCTTGTCGCGGACTCCAAAACCGTGGCACCCTGGAATCAAGGTTCTCTCGTTTGATTCGCGATGTCACCACCAATAAACGACTGCACCCGCGTGACCGGTGACTCAATCGTGTGACTTCCGTTCTGCTCCGTTCTCCGGTAACCTCAATCATATCAGACTATTTTTATTCACAAAGGAGCCGGGAAATGGATTTGCGTCTGGCGGTATTGGCCGCAGGGTTTTTGGCCGGAAATGTGGCGCTGGCTCAAGTACCAGCCAAAGTCGGTGACTGGCCACAGTGGCGCGGACCGAATCGTGATGGAATCAGCGAGGAAACGGGATTGCTGCGGGAATGGCCTGCGGACGGCCCCAAAGTCGTCTGGCAGGTCGATAGCGTCGGTGTCGGGTATTCATCCATCATCGTCAAGGATGGTCGGATCTATACACAGGGCGATCTGGATGGTGTGGAGCACGTGATCGCACTGGATGCGGCAGACGGAAAAGTCGTCTGGGCGGTCCAGCCAGGTCCCGTCAAGAGCCTGCTCGCAGATCGGCTGGCCAATGAGATGAAGCAGCTTGATCGCGACAAGGATGGCGTTGTTGACGAACTGGAAGCTCTGCAGCGGTTTGGCTGGGACTTCACAAAGTTTGACAAGCCGGCAGGAGGTGACGTTGAAGGGCGAGCAAAAGCTCGAGCGATCGCGTTATTTGCGAAGGTCGACAAGGACGGCGACGGCAAGTTGACGTTTGCTGAAGCTGGCAACCTATTTCGCGACAAGTTCGAACAGATTGACTCAGAAGACAAGTCTGCCGATGTCGCCAAGCTGGCAGCGACTCGAGCTGCTGATTTTCTGAAAGCCCTCGACAAAGACGCAGATGGCAAACTGTCTCGAAAGGAAGTCGGGGGAACTCCGCTTGATCGTCACTTTGGCCGCATCGACCAGCGCGATCCCGCGACCAATAAGGGCGACGATCTGTTGACCGTTGAGGAAATGGAAGCGTCGTTTGCCAAGCATGAACCCGGTCGCGATGGTAACCTCAGCCAGGCGGAACTGGTCGACTTCTACGTCCGTAACAAAGTGGCGGGTGATGGCAAGTTGACGCTGGAAGAACTGCGCGGACCATTCGGCGGTTACCGTAATGGGATGGGTGACGGGCCGCGGGGAACCCCGACGATTGACGGCGACAAGCTTTATGCCGAAGGGGGAAATGGTGATCTTTCCTGTCTGGACGCTGCCACAGGTAAGACTCTGTGGTATGTCAGTTTGACGAAGGACTTCGGGGGCGGAGTTCCAGGATGGGGATATTCTGAATCCCCGCTGATCGTTGATAACCTGGTCATCGTGACTCCCGGTGGCAAGAACGGGACGCTGGTGGCCCTTGATAAGAAGAGTGGCGAAGTTGTCTGGAAGAGTGGTGAGCTGACCGAAGGGGCTCACTATTCCTCGCCATTGGTCGCTGAGATTGCGGGCGTGCGACAGATCGTCCAGTTCTCAAACGCCAGCGTGTTTGGCGTGGCGATCAAGGACGGAAAGTTCCTGTGGAAATACAAGAAGCCTGCAAACGGAACCGCCAATTGCTGTTCTCCGATTGTTGATCAGGACTTCGTATTCGCTTCCAGTTCCTATGGGACGGGCGGTGGTCTGGCGAAGATCACAAATACCGATAACACGTTCTCCGCCGATGAAGTCTATTTCGAAAAGAAACTCGACTGCCACCACGGCGGAATCGTGAAGATCGGCAGCAACATGTACACCAATGGTGGCGGCCCCTTGATCTGCATGGATTTCCTGACCGGCAAGACCATGTGGCAGAACCGCAGTGTCGGCAAGGGAGCACTCGTCGCTGCTGACGGGATGCTGTATCTGCTCAGCGAAAACCACGAAGTTGCCCTGGTGGATGCGAGCCCCGGTGAATACGTGGAAAAGGGGCGATTCAAGATTAAAGGCCACGGGCGTCCAAGTTGGGCTCATCCGGTTGTTGCGGGTGGCCGCCTCTATATTCGCGATCAGGAATCACTGACTGCATACGATGTGAGTGCCAAATAATCGTCGCGGAAGCGAGTGTTCACTGCGGTTTTCTGCAGAACCAGCAAGGGATTGAACGACGAGGGGCAGGATGACTGGAGAATACGCATCCGCGTTTCTTCATCGAACTGCCCCGTCGGCCCCTTGTCTTGCAGATTACCCAATCGATACAATCCTCCTAACCGGACTGGTGAATTCTTCGGCACCGTTTCGCCGAACACCGCCATTTTGAAAGGGATTGATGATGAATCGTTTTGTTTTTGGATTGGTGAGTCTGTGCGGTTTGAGCTTCGTAGCCTCCGCTGATGCTCAAGTCTATTTCTATGATGCTCCCGCAGCGGTCTACGTTCCCGGGGCCGTTGTAACACAGCAAGTTTATTCTCAGCCCGTTTACTCTCAGCCCGTCGTAGTGCAGTCCTCAGGGGTCGTCACATCGAGTTACTACGCCCCCGCGTACGTTCCTTCGGGGGTTGTCCAGATGTCTTACAGTTCTCCCGTAGTTGTCCCAGCTCGCACGGTCATCGCAGCACCGGTTGTGGTTGGACCGACAGTCGTTCGTGAAACTGTACGTTCGACACCACACCACTTCACTCAAACCGTGCGAACGAACGGCCCAGCGGGCCCGCACTATAGTCGAGTTCATGTGCACTCAGGTTTGTTCGGGACGACCGTTCGTGAACGCGTTCGCTAATCGAAATGCATCGCGACTCTGATGTCGCGATGTCTTCGGACTGTCAATCTTAGTGGGATCGCCGAAAACATCGGCGATCCTTTTTTTGTCGACATCATGCGATCTGCGACCTATTTGCCTGAAGCAGGCGGATCGCTGACGTCACTCCCGCCGCGCAGGAACGGGCGAATTTTCTCAAGCGTTTTGGGTCCGATCCCGCGCACACGTCCAACATCAGCAGGATTACGAAACGGGCCACGCTCTTCACGATCGGCAATAATCCGACGAGCGAGCTTTTCACCGATCCCGTCAAGCTGCGCCCACTCGACCCACGAGGCTGTGTTGATATCAAGCGTGTAGAAGTATTCACGAGGCTTCTGGCTGCTCAATTCCACCGGCGTTCGGCCCCATTTCGACAGCCGCAGCCAATGGATTCCTAACAGGATCAATAGCAGTACGACCATCAGCCAGACAAAGATCTGGTCACTTCGGCGAAGCCATAGCCACGATCTCTCGTTCCCATCGGCACTTGTTTCTGCACGAGACTCCTGCGTTGTTGGCGTTACTGAAGACGTGGTCGCTTCGGTCGATTCCATCGTCGAAGGAACTTCGCGGAATTCGCGCTGATTCGGCAAAAGTTCGTCGGAGGGATTGCTGGATTGAGGCATCTGTCCCTCTGCCGGAATCTGTACTTGATGGATTGGTCTCGCCGCGTTGTAAGAGAACCGGATGTTAGCGCGTACCGCGCTGATGTCGCACGATCAAGAATTGACAAACAAACTGCAGCTTATGGTACAGCGGATTCAATATAAGATTCTACCAGAATCACATATTCTCACGCAGAATAGTGAACTGAGGATCCTGCTTTTGTGATGTGCTCACTTCGCGCCATGTGTCCAAAAACGGGAGGGCGAGGCTCCCGCCGAGCCGCA
>CAXBSB010000018.1:0-54347 GCA_963977965.1 uncultured Schlesneria sp. | reverse complement strand
ATGGCCGAGGTTGGACGTCTTCGGCTTACCTGGATCGCAAAGCGATGGGAAGTTGCGACAAAGCGGAAGTAATTACCGCGATCTGTCAGAGCGGCGATGACGAAAGCTTCCTTTGGCTCCACCCCCCGTTCACGCAATCGCTATTTGGCGTTGCGGGAAATGGTTGCATTCCATCTACCGGAAGCCGTAGGCACTTTCCATTCTACTCCGCTAATTCTTCTATGTTCTGCCACAATCTTCCACGTACCGGAAATGCTTGTCCGATGTTGATCAAATTGCCCTTCGTAATGTAACACGAGTGAGCGTTCATCCGGTAAATTCGTAAGCTTGCCGTGTTCGTCTACTATCCATAAGGAGCGATACTTCTTCGTGAAATGAATGGTGTTACCTGAGATTCGTCCAGCAATCGTGGCTGGCTCAGGGATGCCTGGCGGGTGATCGATTATCACACCTGTGAAACGTCCAAACCATCCGACATTCAGTGACAGATCAAATGGAGCATCGTCAAGTTTCTTCGGCAGTTCTGGAATCGGATCATACGTGTAGACACCGGTCCACGAGCTTGCAACTGTGCGGTGTGGCATGTTCTGATCCCTGAATTGTGGAGACTGTCTCAACGAACGTTTTGTATCACACTTGCCGCGGAGAGGCCCAGGTTGGACGTCTTCAGCCTACCTGGGTCGCAAAGCGACGAGAAGTTGCGACAAAGCGGAAGTAATTACCGCCGATTCAGAGGGCGATGATGAAAGATTCCTTCGACTCGGCCGCCCCGGTAGCTCGAAGACGGACAACAGCGGCCATCCAAGGTACGATGCTTCTCAACGTATATTGCGAGTTGGTCGACGGTTTGGCTTTTTCAACACGAAGTTCACGATGATCACGAAGGGAAGAAAGAGCGAAGCAAACTGAAAATAATGAACTCCTGCATCGTCACCGGGTCTCAATTGAATTCGACTACCTTCGGTCTCAAGATCGTGCGATTCGCAAGTTCGACGATTTCAAGCTTCGTGCTCTTCGCGTGCTTCGCGTTCAATCACTCCTGAAAGAATCAACCATCCCGAACCGATTCACGACAGCCACAATCCGTGAAACGCTGGTAAATGAAACTGCCTGAATACTCGGTGCAGTGAGCGAGAGTTCAAGCTACCCGACCCCAACCAGTAGGTCAGGCTGTGCCTGACGAAGTGATGTCACTTGACGGCATTGTCTCCCCCACAGCACCATTAAACCCAGATTTCCAATTGTCAGGCACAGCCTGACCTACGGAGTTGCTTGAATACACGAAGCAGTGAACGAGAGTTTCTTGTTACCTGACCCCAGACGTCGAAAGCTTGGTCACTCCGACTGTCGCAACCGGGCTATTGCCCACTGCTTGACTTGGCTTCTGCAACAGCTTGGGCATGTCGAGTTTACCGAACCAGTCGAAGTTGAATTTTTCGGACTTTCTCAGGAACTGTTCCATGGTTTCTCCTTCTGCCAAGCGGACAAATCCTGGAACGCTGCCGACCTGAGTCTGCCAGACATCCTTTCCCTGATAGACAAACTTCACACGGCTGTAGTAGTCGCGAACGTTGTATGTCTCGACACCGAGTCGACCGAATGTTCGGTACGAAATCTGGCGCTGCTGACCGACTTCTGTCTGGGCAATCAGATCGATCGAACCTGATGGACCGGCATCAAAGCCAGCTTCCTTCAGGCGGGCAATCAAAGCCTTTTCAACAAAGTCCTTTCCCGCAGCATCGACACCTGACACGTCGACTTTCACAATCGTTCCCGGCTTCAATACGAAAAAGTCTGGAGCAGACATCGCTTTCGCCAGAGCATCCTTGACGGATGCGGCGGGGAGTTGTGCGCCAACCAGTGCTCCTGGCTTTTCGCCATCGGACATCACAAACCACGTCACACCGCCAAACTGCTGAGCAAACTCGGCTCCCTGATAGTCCCACAGCTTGACCTGATTTTCGAGGTCGATCAGATACCGATTGCCGAGCAGTACGTGGTCATCACTTGGCCAGGTGAGGTTCCCACCTACGTGAATCCCCTGATAGGGGATCTCGCGATAGAGTTCTCCGTTGGAAAAATCCCAAACAAACAGACGGTCGAATGCCGCCAGGCCCAGTCGCTTCTGGCCGGGACTGAATGCCAGAGCAGGGAACTGCACTTGCGGAGTTGTCACCATGGCGACAACTTCACCCGCGGCCAGATCCAGAATCCCAACCTCTTTGCCTGTCGTAAATGCCAGCCACTTCTGATCGGGACTGATGGCGGGCTTGCTGCCACCCATCATGTCCATGCTGTAAATCGCCTTCAAATCATCCAGATCCCACACAATCAACTTGCCACCACCACTGACGGTGGCCACGCGGTCATCACCGAGAAACGACCCCCACGCCACATCACGATTGCCGCCCGTCGTGGCACTGTAGGGAATCCAGCTCTTTCCCTTGGAAGAATCATCCGCGCCGACATTCCAGACTTCGACACGATCCTGATTGCCGAAACCAAATTCGTCTCGCTTCATCAATGCTTGAGAACCGTCGTTGTGGATTGCCAGTGGAGCGAACTTCCCTTCCTCAACTCCTTCGCCTGACATCTTTCCTGATTCCAGATCACAGACAACCAGTCGCGAAGTCGCACTCTGCGATCCCGGCTTCTGCAGCGAATACCCGATCATTGCGTATTTGCCATTGGGACTGGCAACCAGACCTTTCGCCCCTTCGAAAAAGTCTGCCTTTTTCGGTGTGGGGATAACGGCCCCTTTGAGGCGAAGAGGAGCCTCTGCCGGAACATCGAACTTCCAGGCTTTGTCCGGTTGAGTCACCGCAACAACTTTTCCGTCATTGCGCGTGTTCGTGAGTTTGTTGGAACCACCCGGTCGAGTGGTCTCTTTAGGCTTTGTTGTCGTTGTGGGTTTCGTGGTGGTGGATGGCTTGGTTGTGGTGGTCGAAGGTTTTGTTGTCGTTTCTTTGGGCTTAGTTTTGAATGGGCTATCTTCCTTCGACTTGAACGGATTTTCGGGAGCATTCTTTTCCAGGTCAGCGATGAACTTCTGATCTGACAGACTTAATTTCTTGAGATCGATTTCCAGTTCCGCTCCATCCGCTTTCTGGAGTGTGACTTTGCCGTTCTCGTTCGAAACGAACTTTGCCTGAACCTTGACCTTACCGGTCAAATCCGTCCACGTCCGCAGGTCCGCTGCGTACGAAGTGGAGGCCAGCGATGTGGCAATCGAAAAGACAAATACAGCCAAAAACCAGCGAGCAACATTCATTGAAAACATGAAATGTAACCTCTACGGAATGCCTGAGTTGGCGTCCAAAGAATAGAAAGACACGACGACTTGCCCTGTGATTAAAACACCCGGCGATCAGGGATGCAAGATGTCAGGATTTTCGTCGCTGGAGAATCCCTCTCTCACGCTGGGCTTGAGAAATTCTTGAAATCAGGTGGAATTCAGATCAGCAGCGATGATGGATACGGGTTATCTTTTGCTTCTCGACAGACATCCAATGAAAGACTGAAGTGACAATTCGTTTGGCAGTCTTGGAATGCAGGTTTACCACAGGGGGCACAGAGAAGGCACAGAGGAAGAACTGGCAGTCCTGTTGATCATGATTCATCGTGGGGATCATTATCCTGATTTTTCCGGATGTTGTCTGTCGAAAACTGAAAGACAACCGGACGCTAGCCGGCGCCGGCTGATTTGCTGTGTGACATTGTGACGTACCAGAAATTGTCGAATTGTCGAGGGCCGTGATCAACTTAAATGCCAGGATTTCCTCTGTGTCCCCTCTGTGTCCCCTGTGGTAAACCTGTATTTCAGAATTGCCACTCAAAACTTTGCTTCGGTTTGACTTCGCATGCCTGTCGAACAGCGAAAGAGAACCGGACGCTAGCACGTACCGGCTGATGGTCCATCACTCTTCAACGCGTAAAACCGATCCTGCGCTGGTTCCTGCCAGTACTGGCCGCACTTTCACGTCTCAACGGAAGACGGGTTCGCCGCTACAATAGACATGAGATGGAACGCGCCAGCAGTCGATGTTACTTAACGGATTCCGATAGCGAAACCGGACATTCTTCTCGATGACTCTGGCATCCCTCGTTCTTATGATTATCCGTGACATCCGTGAAATCCGTGGTCAGATTTGCAACCACGGATTTCACGGATGACACGGATAACGGGGACGGAGCACTTTCAATCAAGTTCCGACGTGACACAGAATTCACCCACCAACCTCACCGATCCCTGAAAAATCAGCGGCTCAACTCTCGAAACATGAATCGCATGATTCCCATAATTCTCACCAACCTGTTACCGTATGTTGTCACGCGGACATCCCCGTTTTCTGCCGACTTTGAACTATGCCAGTTGCTTTGATTCTTGCGTTCGGATTTGGAAGCCCCTTCATGCTGTGGGGGATGGCGCTGGGGGCCGCGCCCATTCTGATTCACCTGCTGCATCGCCGCCGCTACATTGAAGTCCCCTGGGCTGCCATGCGGTTCCTCATCGCCGCGACCAAGAAGCAATCGCGCCGATTACACCTGGAGCAACTGCTGCTGCTCCTTGTGCGGACGCTGATCGTCTTGCTGGTCGCCATGGCTCTGGCACGTCCGTCCATCGAAACGATGGGAGAATACTTCCGATCGGAAGGGCCTCGACATCGCATCATTGTCATCGATGCCACGTACAGCATGGGCTACGTCGGGGAAGACCGAAGTCGGTTTGACCGCGCGCGAGACATCGGACGTCAGATCGCCAGCGCTGCTCGCCAAGGAGATGCCCTGCAGCTGGTGAGGATTGGCGAGTCCATTCCACGAGTTATCGTCAAGCAACCTGCGTATCAGCCAACTGCAGTCCTTGAGGAAATCGATCAACTTCCGTTACTCGACGAACGAGCAGACGTTTCGGGCGTGCTGGAAGAAATCAACGATCTGCTGGCGATGGTCCCCGAGATCACCAAGAAAGAAGTCTACTTCCTGACCGATCTTCAAACGGCAGGATGGGCTCCGCGTGATTCGTCCGAGGCGACTCGCGTCAAATCAGGCCTGAAACGCCTGGCCGAGCGAGCGAAGCTGGTTTTCCTGGATGTGGGCCAACCCGGCACTGCGAATACAGCAATCACGGGCCTGCGTGCCTCGGAAGGATTTGTCCTGTCGGGTCGCAGCTTGCAACTTTCCGCAACGATTCGCAACTTCGGAATTTCAGGGGCGGTTGGACAAACTGTGGAACTGCTGCTGGATGATCGGCTTTCGGACACACGACAGGTTGATCTGCCATCCGAATCAGATGTCCGCGTCGACTTCTCACCTGCGTTCAGCAGTGGTGAGCATCGTGTTGAGGTTCGCCTGAAGCCAGATGGACTGCGTGTTGATGATTCACGGCGCATGGTGATTCCTGTGCGCGACGAACTGCAGGTCTTGCTAGTCAACGGTAAGCCCTCAGGTGAGCCGATGGGGAATGCCACAGACTTCTTGAAACTTTCGTTGTCGCCTGATCTGCCAAATCGACCACCGGTCAGCCCGATTCGACCTACTGTCATACGCGAAGGAGATCTGCTGGGGACGGACCTGGCCCGATTTGACTGCGTATTTCTGTGCAATGTGGCGATGCTGACAGACCGAGAAGCGGAGGTGTTGCGAGGGTATCTGGATACGGGTGGGGGCGTCGTTTTTTGCCTGGGTGATCAGGTTCGGCCCGACAACTACAATGAAATCCTCTACAAATCGGTCGACGCGACGCGTCAAGGAAACATGGGGCCATTGCTCCCGGCAAAACTGGTGGAACGTGTCGGTGATGCGAAGAAGAAAGAAACGTTTTTCGAATTCGAAGCGCCAGGCGACTTTGCTCATCCGATCGTTCGCCCATTCCAGGGAAATCCAGGAGCAGGTCTGGAATTAACGAAGACATTCTCGTACTTCAAGACCCAGGTTCAGGAAGACCGCGGTGCGACAGTCGTGTTACGGTTCAGCACGGGCGATCCGGCCATCGTCGAAGCTCCGTTTGGTCGAGGTCGGGTTCTGCTGGTAACGACGTCTGTTGATCGCGAATGGAGCACATGGGCTGTCTGGGGACAAAGCCTGATTCCTCTGATGCACGAAACAGTGAACTTTGCGGTAGCCAGTCGTTGGTCCGATCGTGAAGCACTGGTCGGCCAGACCCTGACAAGCCATCTGACCACGCGAGCCTCACGCGTGGCAGCAGTCCTGCAATCACCTGATGGAGAATCCCAGTCACCTGTGACATCTGCTGACGGTCGCAGCATCGTGACAGAACCGATCACGCGAGCCGGTTTCCACAAGATGGTTCTCGGACCTCCTGTGGGCAGAACGGATACATTCGCCGTGAATGTCGATCCACAAGAGAGTGACCTGGCATCACTGAGACCCGAGGAACTACGGTCGGATATCTTGCCGGGAATCGATTTCGCCTATCAAACCGAGTGGGAAGACACCCCTGTTGCGACCGAGAAGAAAGTGCGAGTTGTCAGTACCAGCAGCGGACTGGCTCGATCATTACTGCTGGCGGCATTCTGCCTGCTGATCATTGAGCAGGTCATGGCCTGGAAATTCGCTCCCGGAGCAATTCTGCTGGGATTGCTGATTCTGACAGCCTTGACCACCTGGGCATGGTCGGCGTCTCCTTTGTCGGGCGCCGCGATCCTGCTGCTGTGTGCGCTGGTGATGACGCTTGGCTGGATCCGACGTACCCGTCGATAAACACAGCAACAACTCGGAAGTCCAAACCCGTCGGTCACGGACCTTCGGCTCGTATCATTTCTGATTCACAATTGGTTCGATGTGATACCTGGTGCCCTTAAGAAACTCGGCGTACTGCAGGATCTGTGCGCGAGCCTTGAGCTTTCCATTTTCTTCCAGTTCCGAATAGGCAACCAGGTTACTGTGTTGCTTCCTGGCCCGATCGGCTTCTTCATGAAATGTCCAACCCTGATTCAGGTAACTTGTCATCCAACCTCGATGCTCTTCTGACGCCAGCAATTCCAGATGAAACTCCAGCATTCGCCGGATCTCGCTTTCGTCAACAACGTTTTCAGTGTCTGATTCATTGAGAGCGATATTCAACCCAATGATAGACAACAGTTTTGGCATCCGATCAGCCGCATCGTAGTTAGTTCGCAATGCAGTCAGTTTCGCCTCTAATTCATCTTTTTCCCCACCGTTTTCTTTGCCTTTACTGAACTTAAGAAGCTCGGCTTCAATGCGGGCGATTTCGTCGGTCAATGGAAACACGTCTTCCTGAAGCTTCGATTTATTCCTGACCTTCAATTGTGACCAGACGTCATGGATTTTAGGCGCAATCGACACTTTCGCTTCCGTACTGAGCTTTGGGACAGAAGCGCCTCTTGAAGTATTGGTTGTCAGAATACGCAGAAATTCCTCCGCATCCGTGTGAAGATCGAGTTGAGTGCGGTGAGGGACAAACGACGGGCGAAACGTTCCAGCGTTTTGCATAGGCACGAGGATCTTTTCCATCGAGCGGGAACCGTGACGATAAGACGGAACTCGTAGCAATGCCATCAGTAAGTTGGAAGTTATCTCCAGCTTTTTGTCTGGCTTCAGCTTCAGCACACTACGCAGCATCAGTGCTCGACGAATTGGCCACCAGATATCTGTGGAGTCTTCAACCAGCGAACGTGTTCCCACACGTTTGATAGTGCCTGAGACCTTTTCGCTGTCTTTCACCTCTGCGGTCGTCAATTTGCGTACGCGAGGATTAGGGCCAACGACATTAAGGTAACCGTCCAGTCGGCTTTGAAAGTCCGGGCCTTTGGCGAGACGGAACTGAGAATAGGCCTCTTCCAGAGTTCTGTCCTGATTTGTCCCATCCGCAGGATTTTCAGGCCCAAACGTATCAAATGTCCAACTTGTTCCTCCGGCAAAAACAAAGATGCATTTACCGATCGTATGCGTCAGTTCGCCTTCCTGAAATTTGCCATCTTGCATTGGTGCCAGGAGGTATTGCAGCCAGAGATAATTTCGCGAATCAAATTCATCGAAAAACGCAATGGGCAGCTTGCCTTTCAACACGGAGTCTCGAACCTGATGAAAGGCACCATTCAAATCTTCCGGTCCAGCGAACTGTGACAAGTTGAACTCAAGGAATTCAGAACGATCATCCAACAGGGCTTTGGCGATTTCTTTAACCGCAAAAGACTTCCCGGCACCTGGAGGACCAAATACGCCAATCGAAAGCGGCTTCTTCTCGGATTTCGATTTGTCATAGCGCCGCAAGATCTGACGGAGACTCCGCAGTGCGGTGATCTCTTCGCAGTCCACAGTAAAAAAGTCACCCATGCAAAAATGCGGTAGATCTTTCAGTGCCACTTGTCCAAAGCGTGCCGTAAGTTGTGCGTAGTCAAACGCAGGTTCCTTGTTACTTTTCGCGGACCGTTCGGCCAATTCCAGAAACGACCATCGACGATGGGCAACTGGATTAACGTCCGAAAACGGGAAAGAAACACGAGTAAAGCGAACCTGCGGATTAAGAATTACATTTACAATTCGCTCAACAGGAAAACCAGACGGCTTTTCCGTTGCGGGACCGTGTCCATTTTTCAACAAATCCTGTACTGCTGCCAGACCTGCCTCAAGTGCTGGCCCCAGGTCATTCTCTTCTTGAGCAAGGGCCAGTGTTATCGCTGCGGAGAAGCAAGTCAGCATGCCGAACGCTGTTCCAGCAGTACCGTTCTTCAAGTCTTCTTCAATCGCCGACGCATGATAGACAAAGGTGACATTCGAATCACACAACCTTCCCGCTTCTTTCATCCGAACGGCGACTGCCGCTTCGCTGTCAAATGTCACAATCAGGTTCTTGCAGTTTCTTAATTCGCAAAGACGACCATCGTCCATGATTTCCCGCAGGAAATCCTGGAATGTCTCCTCCCAGGTCAATCCACTGGAGATGCGTGCATCAACTTTGCGAAGTTCAGACGCAGAAATGATGACTGTCAGATTCTCACGGTGCTTTTGAAGTGATTTCCAGAGTACACTCGTTGTCGGATCGTTCGCCGTTTTCAGGATTACATGGGCACCATCAGAGGGCACGAGGTTTTGCCAGCACTTCTCGCTTTCTCTGAATCCCATCCCCCCCTCGGAAATCACTACGAATTTCGGATGCGCGAGTTGCGTACTGGCATCGTTCCACGACTCGCACGGCAACCTGACCGATTTGCGATCATCAGGATCAATAGCACCGAACCCCATCGCTTCTGTACACTTCCATCGCTGCTTGTCGCGTGACTTCCCTTCAGGTTGAGGTCTCCAGAACGCGTAAGCATGGTGTTCAATCGGCGCTGATGGATTGTCAAGAGTCCCCACACGCAGTGCATCATCCGCAGGAATTCTGGCGGAAACAACATCCCGGGCGGATTCGAGCTTGTCACTTTGTATACTGGCAAACAGCAGTTTGACTATGTCAGCAAGCTTTCCTGCACCACCGATCTCGGGGCGCACGATCACCCCTGGCCCCCGGTCAGAATAGTACTTGCGTCCACCTTCATATATATGTTGATCAATAATAAAATCGCCAGTGACCAAAGTCCCTTTGGGCTGTGCGTTCTTCTGTTCGTCATTCGCGTTGGTACTCATGGTTCCCGCTCCTGGCTCGTGGTGGTCCAAGAATCACAATCAAAACGGCAAGCATTTTCAATGCAACGGACACAGTTGATAGAAATGACAAACAGAATCTGCCGTAAAAAACACGCGAATCAGAAGACTTCGTGAGCTGCAGAGTCACTGTGCACACCGACGAATCGACTCATTCAAGGCGTTCTCTACGTCGGTGTTTCGTTCCTGCAACCAGAACATTTCACCTCCTTGAACAGTTGCGATAGGGACACCATTCAAATAGGCGACATGGTTCGAGGCCGTGCGAGGAACCCGGTCGTGCCGCGTAATGATTCCCACCAGATTCAATGGATCGGCGGCTGAAATCACCAGGATTTCCTGCTGAGGCACCTCGTCCCGAAGTCGCCGCAGTTGCTGAATGGTGTCTGCGAGCGCGAATTGTTCGCCGCCCACGCCGACGATAAATCGCCCGCCGCGAATCTCTCCTCGAGCCTCCAGACGTCTCAGCACCTGTAACAATTCAAACCACGAAGGGGCGCCCTCCTCACGCATAATCAGATCCCGGAAGATAATCCCCCATCGTCGTATCAACTGCCAGGCCCAGTCTTCGGCAATGCTGGCAGTCCTGACGGGTGAAGAGATCTCGGTTGAACTTCTGGCTTCAGAGAGTGGTAAGGTCAATTGCCCGTTAGATTGTGCCGATTTCTCGGCGCCATCGGATCGAGACACAGACTCCGACTGCGAGACAGATTCATTCATCGGGACTCGCAGAGACCAGCGTCCCAGCGCGGTCATCGTCGTCCGTCGGCGTTCACTGCGATGATGTGATGCCGCACGACCGCCATGCGATTTCTGGGAAATCAGGGTGCGCAATCCGGCAAATCCATCAGCCGTGATCCATCCACGAGTCACCAATTCTCCCAGAACGTCGTCCATCTGCGATGGAAGCATTTGAGTCGCAGCCAGCAAGTCTGCTGTGAACGTCGCCCCGCGGTCGTTCAAGACTTCCAGGACATGCTGAGCGGGACTGGAGAGTCCTTCGCCATCGGGGATGGGAGAGAACGCTGTCAGCCACGGATTGTCGACTCGCAGGAACAATGAGATCGGGGCGACGCGTGTTAGACTCGCCATCGGACGTGACTTGTCGGGATTCCTTGGCGGAGGATAAAGCCGTCCCCAACCGACTTCACCCGTCAGACAAAGCTCATCAAGAAGATCCGGCCGGTAATTCTCGATTCGAGCGGGAAGTATATCTCGTTCCCAGGCGACTGCCGGAATATCGAGTCCCTGCAGTTGTGACACCGCTTCGTAAATCCCATTCGTTCCTGCTCGACGACTTCCCTCCATCAGTCCATGAAGCCTTGCCAGGAATCGAATGTAGACATCAACCGTGACAGGCTCAATTTGCTTTCTCAGTCCGTCGAGTGTCAGTCGATGGATCCGGGCGAGCAGTCGGCGATGACACCATTCCACCGGGCGAGCATTCTCTGACTTCGAAACAGAATCACTCTGTACGTCATCGACATAGCACTCTGGCGAAAACCGACCTCGCAAAACGACGCCTTCGCCCTCGAGTGCCTCCAGTGCCGCGTCGGCCTGTCCCTCGGTGATCGCCAGTCGTTCCGCAGCCGTCACGGCAGTGACTGGTCCGCAGACTTCCATCAACCCTCGCAGCATCGCGACTCGAGCATCCGTAGATTCCCAGTCTTTCCGAATCTCGGGCGGGACGATAACGGCCGGGGTCACCGTGGCCTCAGGAAAGACAGCCAGCACCAATGGAATTCGCTCTGTCGCAGCCCATGCGGCAACGATCTTTTTGTTTGCGTCAACTACTCCAATTTCGGCCGCACGACCAGCCGCAACGAGTTCGTTAAAGTGTGACTCCCATACGAAGGCTTCCGCGACCGGGATCATACCACGACTGAGTAACGCATCGTGAAGTTCATCCGCATTGCGTATCAGCGGTTGTGCTTCTGCGACGACTTGTCGAATCGCCTCAGGATCCAGGCGTCCCAGATCTTCTACGCTTTCGACAGACAGTGAACGGCGCGTTGCCACCGCGCGTGCACGCCGTTCGGCAACTTCACCACCGTCCAGAAACGCGTAGGGATTCGAATTCAGCAATTCGTAACTGAACGGAGATGGCTCGCGCGTGTCGCGGGCAATGAATTCGATCTCGCCCTGCTCGACTTTCCTCAAGACCTCTTTCAACGCCTCGATATCATGAGCTTCGAACAGACAGTCATCCATCGTCTGTTTCACGAGTGGATGATCAGGAAGCTCGATATCCCCGACGACATTTTCCTGACAGCCTGTCAGCTTGGGAAAGACCGCCGTCAGCAGATCCTCACTCCGAAACCTCTGCAAAGCGGGTGGCACTTTCTTCCCGTGCCGGGCTCGCAGTACCTGTAACGCCCGCGTTGCATTCCACCTCCACCGGTTCTGGAAAATCGGAACCGCCAACACAGCCTGTTCGAACATCTCCTGCACATTGCGCGGCGTCAGTAAACCAAACATGCTTTCCAGCGGAAAACTGTGCTGCGGACCGAGCGACAGGACAATCCCGTCATCGTCCGCACTGGCCTGAAGTTCGAAGTCGAACGAACGGCAGAACCGTTTGCGCATGGCCAGTCCCCAGGCGCGCGTGATCCGCGTGCCAAATGGAGCATGAATGACCATCTGCATGCCACCACTCTCATCGAAGAATCGCTCGAAGACAACGCGATGCTGCGACGGCAGAAAGCCGATGGCAGCCTTCTGTGCCCGAACGTATTCCACAATCTGATGAGCGGCGAATTGTCCCGCATTCGTTTCCGTCATCAGCCAGACTTCAGCAGCCTCCGGATCTGTCAGACGCTGCTCCAGATCTTCTCGCAGGCGCGACACTTCATCGGACAACTCAAACGTCCGTCCCGGCGCTTCACCTCGCCAGAAGGGTATGGTTGGCGGGGCTCCACCTGCATCAGTAACAAACAGATCGCCACCGCGCAGATAGCGAATCCGCCAGGACGTGTTCCCCAGCAGAAAAATGTCACCCGACTGACTCTCAGTCCCAAAGTCTTCATCGACCGAACCAACAACCGTGTGATCTTCTTCTGTCACAACGCGAATCGCGAAGACTTCGGGGATCGCGCCGGCATTGCTGGTCGCGGCAATGCGTGCCCCCGGCCGAGCCCGCAGGCGGCGCCCGACCTGATCGTGATGCAGATAGACGCGACTTCGTCCGGCAGAATGCGTAATCCCTTCACTCAGCAGTTGAATAATCCGGTCGAATTCCGTCCGCGGCAGATTCCGGTAGGGTGCCGATCGTCGACAGAGGTCGAACAGTTCATCACTGCCACATTCGCGCGTTGCCACTTCAGCAACAATCTGCTGAGCCAGAACATCCAGTGGAGCTACCGGGATTGGAACAATGTCCAGATGCCCATGCCTGATCGCCCGCATCAGTGCCATGCACTCGATCAGTTCATCGCGAGTCAGTGCGAACAGACGTCCCTTGGGAATCAGACCCAGAGCATGCCCTGAACGACCAACGCGTTGAAGAAAAGTAGCGATATTGCGCGAGGAACCGATCTGGATCACGAGATCGATGTAGCCGATATCGAGCCCCATCTCGAGCGATGCCGTTGCTACGACCGCTTTCAACTCGCCCGACTTCAGCCGCCGTTCTGTGTCGAGTCGCAAGTCGGCTGCGAGTGATCCGTGGTGACTGCTGATTGCGTCAGGGCCCAGAAGTTCGCTGAGCTGATGCGTCAGTCGCTCAGCCAGCCTGCGCGTATTGACGAAAATCAGCGTGGCACGGTGACTGTTAATCAACTCGACGATTCGCTCATTGATTTCAGACCATTGCTCATGCATGCAGACGGCCCCCAGATCGCTGGGAGGAACTTCGATCCCCAGATCCAGTTCCCGCTGGTGTCCGACATCGATGATCGCGGGCAATTGTTCGACATCAGGTTTCGCAGACCCCTGACCAGCGCCAACAAGAAACCGGGCAATGTCAGTAATCGGACGCTGTGTTGCAGACAGGCCAATTCGCTGCAAGCGCTGCGGGCAGAGTGCCGCAAGGCGTTCGAGCGTCAACGCCAGATGTGAGCCTCGTTTATCGCGGACGAGTGCATGGATTTCATCGACGATGACAGTTTCGACAGTTCGAAGCTTCTCGCGGGCCTTGGGACTGGTCAGCATCAGATAGAGTGATTCGGGGGTGGTCACCAGGATATGCGGTGGCCGTTTCAAGATGGCGGCACGCTGTGCCGCCGAGGTATCGCCCGTCCGCAGGCCCGTTCGAATCGGCGCCAGGTTCAACCCGCGCTCTTCGGCCACTGCCAGGATCTCGGCCAGAGGAACTTCCAGGTTGCGATGCATGTCGTTCGACAAAGCTCGCAACGGCGAGACATATACGACGCGAATCTCGTTCTCGAGCATCCCTGACTCAGACAGTCGCAGCAATCGGTCGATCGATGCCAGAAATGCAGTCAGAGTCTTGCCGCTTCCCGTCGGGGCTGCTATCAGAACGTCTCGCCCGGCTGCCAGATCCGGCCAGCCAAGTCGTTGAGGTTCCGTCGGCCCGGCAAACCGAGAACGAAACCATTGCTGAATCACAGGATGAAACAGGTCCAGCGCCATGGTGTTACCGTTGGTCGGTATTTCAATCCGAATTCGCGTTCATATTGATCATTTCATTGACTGCCTGCGAACTGCCGAATGCGAACAGGCAGTCCCCCGGTTCAATGATGGCCGTTCCTGGCGGCGGCATCAGGCGTTCACCATTGGCTCGCCGGATCCCGACGACCATCACTCCCTTTTCTCGAAGATCTGTATCCATCAATCGTTTGCCGACGCATGGGCTGCTGGCGGAAATCTGGACGTCGGCCAGTTCCAACTGGCTGCCATGATCATCGGTCACTTCGAAGAAATCTTCGACGCTGGGGTTCAGCATGAATCGCGCGATCTTCATCGCACCGCTGCTGAAGGGACTGACCACTCGAGTCGCCCCGGCTCGTTCCAGCTTATCGACCGCTTTTTCATCGGTGGCTCTTGCGACGATCTGCACTTTTTCGCTCAGCAAACGAGCGGACAAGACCACATAAACATTGTCCGCATCCGTCGGCAGCACGGTCGTCAGCGCTTTCGCTTCGAGAATTCCGGCAGTCAGCAGGATTTCGTCGTCCGTCGCGTCCCCGATCAGATACAACCAGCCATTTTCGCGACAGACACTTTCAACTCGTTCGGCCTCACTATCGATGACGATAAATGGCTTATGGCGCGAGTTCAGGTACTGGCAGACAGTCTTTCCCATTCGACCGAAGCCACAGACAATGTAGTGGTCCTTCAACGTCCTGATCGCGTGATCCATCGCCCGCCTTTCCCAGTAACCCCGCACCTGCAAATTGACCAGCAACTGCCCCAGTTGTGACACACAATAGGTGAAAAAACCGACTCCCACCAACAAATAGAGAATGATGAAGAGTTTTGTCGACGAATTCAGTTCGGATTGAGCCGTCGCAGACAACCCCACGGTTGTCATGATGATGACGGCTTCGTAAAAGCACTGCAGCCAGTCCCAGCCTTCGGTATAGCGAAAACTGATCGCGCCCACCGCCACAAATGCCAGCAGCAGCGCGAAGATCGAACCGAGTTTTTTTACTGTTTCCGAAATCATGCGTTAAAAGCCTTCATCGCTCCGCGTGAAGTTCATTGAACCTGAATCCCCAACCCTGATCATTTTCACATTGCCGCCAGCTCTGACTGCGGTACCCATTCAAACCATCGCTATCGAGCTCGAATTCCCATCAACCAGCGACTGAGTGTTGCGACCGGAAGATCCGGCTGAAGGACAGGATCGGCCCGTCCCAGTCGCTTCAACACGTTCTCTGCCGCAAGATAGCCACTCCGCACCGCCCCTTCCATCGTCGCAGGCCAGCCCGTCTGTGTCCAATCCCCCGCGAATTGAACATTACCAACTGGCGATTGCTGAGCAGGTCGGCATGCATCTACCCCCGGAACGGGCGAAAAGACCGCACGGTGTTCAGTCACCTGCCGTGAATGGAGCAACCGAGCGGTACCGGTCACAGGCCAGACTGCCGTCAATTCAGCAAGCACCTGCGCCAGGATCGATTCCCGCGATTGGCCAGCCAGTTCACGGCTGGCACTGATGACAATCTGATAATAGTACTCATTCGACGCCGCTGCCGGTTCCGCCGTTACCGCAGCCTGGTTCACCTTCGGTGCTGCTGATCGCCCCGACAGTGCCGTGCGATTGAAAACCCACTGGCAGAGTCGATCGACGAATACAGCATGAGGCAATTCGGTAATCGGGCGATCAAACCACAAGTGAACACTGGAAATCGGCGCCGCCTGCAGATTCTGGATCCCGGCCATGTCGGGATGTTGAGCCAACGCTGGAGGCAACACTGTCATTGCGCGAAAGAAGGGAAGAGCGACGATGAACTCATCCCCTTCGATCACTTCGCCGGTCGACATCCGCACGCCCGAGGCACGTTCATCGCATAGCTCAAGCTGATCGACTGAGGATTGCAGCCGGATTTCAGAACCGCGTGACGTCAGCCATTCGGTCAATCGCCCACCGTAAAGATCTTCCAGTGTGACAGAAGGAATTTCTACAAGCCAGCCATCCCGGTGTGCCAGAAAAGTATCCACGAAGACTTTGCGAGCATGCTCGACATCGATCCGGTCCAATGACTCACTGAGAGCACTCACCAGGACCACATGCCAAAATCGAGCGATGGCTGTCGGAGTCTGACGATGCTTCACCAGCCAATCCGAAAACGGCATCGTTCGTTCTTTGGCCGTGAAACCCCTGGCCAGTGAGCGAAGTCCGAGTACCAATCGCCATTTGTCACCCAGAGTCAAATAGCGCAAGCCTGCGAAAGCCCCCGACAGGTGCAACGGAGCAGGCAGCGGGCCCGCCGAAAACTTGTCGATCCGGCCGTCCGGCCCGACAAAGTACAGCGTCTTCTCAGTCCGGAAGAATTCTGCCAAACCTGTTGTTTCACAGAAATGACGGAAGTTCGTACAGCACCCGAGCGACACATGCTGACAGTTATCGACGTATGTTTCCGTCGTCGGATCAAGAAACGAACTCGCCCGACCACCCAGTCGAGGTCGCGACTCGAGAACCAGGCATTTTATGCCTCGTTGAGTCAAAGCCACGGCCGCAGCCAACCCGGCCAGACCACCCCCTGCAATAATGATTCGCATTCTACTTGAACCGAGGACCACTCTTGACGTTTGTTACCCCTGTTGAATCAACAGAGGATAACGAACAGACTGACGTTTGGAACCGGTGGCGGATGGGCAATTGTGATAAATCGGCGCGATGACCAAACACTTGGGCTGTGCGGGTTCGCACAGGTGGGTGTCGATGCGAACTATTGACTTTCGAGACGGTTCTTCAAATCGAGGATGCGTTTCTTCCACTTTGGATAAAGCTTCTTGTTCTCTTTCCAAAGATCGTGCATTTCTGATCCGTCCTGCAGCAGGCGGTCGAGTCCACTGACTGCATCCGGAACGAGCTTAGCCACTTTGAGCTTCTTGTTTTGCTGAAGCCAGTCCCGCACGTCCTCTGGCAGGTCGTCGGTCGGACCATTCAACAATCCATCAATCATCACGGCTGCGCAAAGCACTCCAGTACACGGCATGTATTCCATCTCGTCTTCGTCGATGTCAGACAGGTCAAGACACTCCTTGAAGAATGTAGTTGGTCTGTCCGCATCCAAAAGATCGCCGAACCAATCCAGGCAATGATCGTCTTCAAAAGTGTGAATTCCGAACGTGCCCACTTCAGAAAGCCTCTCTCTGTACTGATGCTCGAAACAGCTATGCCTACCCAATCAATTCACGACTGACTTTCCCGTCGCCGGCGATCGGATGTGGGCGGCCCTGCTGATCTGGGATCGTGGTGGCTTCGTCGTAGCCCAGCAGATGATAGGCCGTCGCCTGCATGTCTTTGGGTGAGATCGGAGTGTCGACAACGTCACCGGCAATCGCGTCGGTTCGACCGACAACTTTACCTGGCGTCAAACCGCCGCCCGCAAACACAGACGAATAGGCCCGCGACCAGTGATGGCGGGCGGCTCCAACCGGCTTGGAATCGATCTGAGGTGTACGGCCATGTTCACTGGTGCAGATCACCAGAGTATCGTCCAGCAGCCCGTGGGCTTCCAGATCCGAGATCAATGCGGAATAGCTCTGGTCAAACACCGGCAGCAGATAGTTCTTCAGGCGTGGGAAATGGTTCGAGTGGGTATCCCAGACCGATGCTCCGTGCGGACCGAACGGGTCCCAGAAGACCGACACGAATCTTGCACCAGCTTCAACCAGTCGACGAGCGGCCAGGCACGATTGGCCAAACAACGTCATTCCATACCGCTCACGCAGCACGGGTGATTCGCGGCCAACGTCCAGAGCATCGCGAATACGGTTCGAACCGATCAGTGACAGAGCCCGCTGCTGGTGAGAATCATAGTTCCCCAGCGCCGCGGCACGATCCATGGCCGCTCGCGATGCATCGAATTGCTGTAACAGATGAACTCGAGCATCAAACCGGGTTGTCGACAGTTCCTGAGGCAACTGGCATCCGGGAGCGAGTTGAAATCGTGACGCGGCTTCGATCCCGCCGTGAGGATCACGGACCTGTTCCGCCTGTCCATCGGCCAGCTTGGGGACGACGACAGTTCCCTGCCCGGTGAAGTCCGTCCAGAACGGATCGTACCCATTACCGAGAAACGCGGCGTAGGGACCGGCCTGATCGGGCGAACTTCCTCGCGAACAGAATCGCCACGGGAGACCGATGTTGCGAGGTAGCGGTGGCGACTTCACACCCGACTGGCGTCCGTCAAGATAGTCCACGATCGAACCCATGAACGGCCAATGTTCCGGGGCACGTGGAGCGGTTTCCAGGGGAATGCTGTAGGTCGGCATCCCGGTCATGACGTAGGCACAACAATGAATCGGGTATTCGTGTGTCATCGACCGCACGACCGTCAGTCGGTCAGCAATCCGAGCGATCTGCGGCAACCCCTCCCCGATCTGCAACCCCGGCAGCGCCGTGTCGATCGCCTTCATTTCGCCCTGAATCTCGGCCGATGCCAGCGGTTTGGGATCGAACGTCTCATGCTGTGGCGGAGAACCAAACAGAAACACAAAAATACACGACTTCGCTCGACCCCGAGGACCGCTGGGAGATGCGATCGCGTTTTGCGGACCAGTGAGCCCGAGACCGAGCGCACCGATCCCGCCGATTTGCAGCAGGTCACGTCGCGTGACACCACTGCAGACACGCTTCGGGCTTCCCAAAATCCTCAACATGGCAATTCCTCTCAGTTCCCGGAATTGTCACATGAACCGCCGCTTATGGCTAGTGCTTCTGCCAGCGATTTTCCGCAATCGTAATCGAACGGAAATGGCGATGCGGGCAATGATCAGCGCAGGGTAATCGTTTTTTTTAACGTAGGGTGGGACCAGTTCGCTTCGAGCGCCGGCCCGCCATCTGGAACGTTGAGAAATACCGGTGGGCCCGCGCGGCGAAGCGCCACTTGTCCCTACTTCCTGACCAGCTTCAAAAAGGTATTGGCCCTGGTCATTTGGAGGGGGCAAATGGAATGTTCAAACCTCCCGCCATGTAGCCAACGAGCAAATCGCCATCCCAGGCGCCGAACCAGTAGTTCACACTCCAGGGCTGATCGACGATGACTTTCCCGCCGAGTAATTCTGTGGCGACGTCGGGCGGGACGTCAAACCGCTGTTCGCCATTCGTTCCGTGCGACCAGTTGGCCTGAAAACCGAGCTTGTTCGTGACTCGATTTCCCCACTGGTCGATCTGGTAAAGTCGCGATTGATACCCCTGGCGTTCCACCGGGTCGGAAGTTTTTTGAATCTGTTCCGCCAGCCAGCGACGTCGGTCTCGAAAATAACCGTATTCGTCGTAGACTCCGATCGCCTGATGTGCCACCGGCGATGGAGTCGGGGCGGCTGTTGAAAACCGACGTGCATAAACCGCAGGATTCGGGATTTGAACGGCCTTCACGCCGGGATGCCCCGGAATCAGATTATCGACCGCTTCAATCGAAACAGGAACTGATTTGCCATGAAGCGGCGCGTTGTGCGTCAGCTTCAAATGAAACGGCTCCACGACGAACGCCATCGTATCGTCTGAGCCGACCGTGTTGTTCGTGCTGATGAACATCGGGTTCTGCAGGAGGTCGACACGTGCCCCTGCCAAGGCCTTGGTGCGTGCTGCGTCGAAGTTTCCGTCAAATGTGACAGATGTCACCGTGACACCGACTTTGATATGAGGCAGCGGATTCTTCCGCAGGGGTGCGGCTTTCGGATCGTATTGAAGCCGAATGACCTGATCCAGAACCGGTTCATTCGACAGCGCCATCGTGTACCCGCTGGTGCCGTAGGGATCGTCGCTGGGGTCGGGATCGGTCGCGAGCCGACACATGAAATATCCGCCAAAATTCAATGTCAGATATCGAGCGGTCTGGTTCACCGGAAATGTTCCTGCTGCGGCGGAAGGCTGCGGAGATACGTCACTCATCAGAAACCCTTCATCAATATCCGTCTGATTGCAGTGCGGAAAAGACATTTTGCTGATAGATACGTCGAAGATTGATGGCAATCCGGTGCGAGTTCACCTGGATGTACTGCATTCGCTGCATGACCCAGTCGGCCAGCGCGGGGTCCACGACCGGTGGCCGTGTTCCTGAATTAATGAGCCCCAGCAACCTCTGGCTGAACACCTCGACGCGAGTGATCACGTAATCGATATCAGCAAAGATCGGCTTCAGTGTCTGCCCTGCCATCCCGTTCTGCCCATCGACGTATGGACTGCGCAATTCGGAATTCAGCGCGTCGCTGACAATGAAGCCCGGACCAACTCGCTCGGGCTTCCCGCCACGGCCGTCAGTCGCTCGCAATTGAACCAGAACTTCAGCCAGTGATCGAATCACCATTGTCATGAACGGAGCAAACGCTTCCATCCCCAACGCCGGCGCCAAATAGGGATACGACGTCGGCAACTGGTTGGTCGTCGCGTAAAGCCCCGTCAACATGATCAGCAGAGTTTCATAGGCACCGTTGAACAGTTCGAACACGCGACCTGTGTACTCGTCTTCGATGTCATTTCGAACAGGATCATGTTTCAGATCCCAAGCCGCGGGAACCGGTCCCGCCTTTTCCCATTCGCGGACGATATCGTAAAAGCGGTGATAGTGACTTTCGTAGGTTGGTGAGGCGTTGATCCCCTCCCCTTGCTCGGTAATCAGGCTCATCGCCTGGTTCGCAGTGGCGTGATTCGTAACAGGAAAGACATAGATATCGTATTGCTGCTCGATGACCACCTGAGTCGAAGCCCCGTTCACAAAAGCGCTGACCGGCAGTCTGGCAAACAGCCCCTTCAGTTCCCGATACAGTTCTTCAATGGTTCCCGGTTCGACAGGAGGCGGCGCAGCGGCCATCGCTTTCTGAGCCCCCTTGCGCCGAAAACACCATTCCGCAAAATGGCTTCCATCTTCAGCAACCAGAGTCGAACATTCCGGGGCTTCCATGCAGGTCCAGCGTCTGGCAGCATCCAGATCGAATTTGGAAAAAACGAAATCGTGCGGAATGGGAACCAGTTCATCACAATTGATCGCGGATGACTTTCCCGGTGCAGTCGAGGAGGCGCAAACGGCAGTCTGCCCAGCTCGTACGGGATTGGCTCCAAGGTGGTATTTGTGAAACGGTTTTTCAACCAGATTCGAACGAGCGAAGTACGGGGCTCCACCAATCGATCGCAGCAGGTTATTGACCAGCGCCAGGTGCTCCATCTCCTGCCGAGCCACCGAATAGATCATGTTAGCCCAGCGGCGTGTCATCTCCAGTTGCGCAGCGTTTGGAGAAACGTGCTGTTCATTAACGTATCTCTTCTGGATGCTGAAGGCCCCGTAGAGATACATGCACATAAACTGCTGCTCAATCTCTGCTGCATTCCGAAGTTTCTGGACAACTTCCTGAACGAGTGATGAGCTGTCGCGATCCTGCCCGGACGGGTTTGACATGGCACAGATTCTTCTTGGATTGAGATCAACAGACATGGATTGTTCGACGGTGTCGGTCGATACAGGCGGGATAATGCGGTAAAATGGCGCCAAATGCCAAACCAGGTGTCGCGAAATATCACACCAAGTGACGCCTGTTCGCCCGCCCGTGACGCCAGTGCTTCGCAGTGAAGTGTTTCGCGCTGGTGCTTGCTCGACGTCGATCTCACCAGATCTCACCGGTATACGACTGCTACTTTGGAAATGTAGATACGGGCAAGAATTTAACGCAGAGTCGCAATGGCGCAGAGACGCAAGGAAATTGCATGTTTCATTTTTTCCTTTGCGTCTCTGCGCCTTTGCGACTCTGCGTTATTAAACCTGGAAATTCATCCAAGCCGAGCGAAACGAAATGATTCCCATGGGGCGACACTGGACTGTTGCCCTCATCTTCGCCTTCCCTTTGCGTCTTCGCGTCTTTGCGTGAACCCTTCAGTCTTCACGAATCTCAAGCCCGCTCCAGTCCCGAAACGAAACGATTCCCACGAGAGACGCGGGATGGTGCCGCCCCTGTGGGAATCGTTTTTCGAGAAAGCACGGAGGCTCAATCAGTTGGCTTCAACCGCAGCATGGGCCTGAACCGCTTCGTTGATCAGCCGCAGGGTTTCGTCGAGTTCCGGGCGGAACAGATCACCGATCAGAAGATCGGTGATGTCTCCCTTGCGGTGCGGGTGTTGAGCGACGAAGCGACCGAAACTGAGGCCCGAGTAGTAGGCACAGACCAGTTGCCGCATTCGTTCCATGCCGCGGAAATAGTCTTCTTCCCAGCAACCGAGTTGTGAACGAGATGTGTCACCCGTGGCCAGGCCTGCACAGACGGCATCCGCAGCCAGTTCCCCTGATTTAAGAGCCAGCAAGACACCAGACGAATAGAGTGGATCGAGAAACCCGAGAGCATCGCCAACCAGCACCCAGCCGTTTCCTGCGACCTGCTTAGAACGATACGAATACTCTTTCGCAGCGCGATAAATGTCAGCTCGCTTACCGATGCTGATTCGCTCTTTGACGGCTGGACACTTCTCGACCTCTTCGTGATAGATCGTTTCGAAATCCTTGCTGTCACGGTTCTTGAACAGGTAGTCGTATGAAGCAACGATCCCGACGCTGACGATGTTGTCATGCAGCGGGATGTACCAGAACCAGCCCGCTTTTCCCTGGACCTGCAGCACGACCGTCGCACCTTCATCGCGGCCGACGTCGCGATGTGCCCCTTCCCAATACGTCCAGCAGGCGGCCTTTTTCAGGATCGGATCCCATTCTCGCAGGCCGAGTTTCCCCTGGATCAATGTGCTCTGCCCGCTGGCATCTACAACGACGTCGGCTCGTTCGACCCGTTCCTGACCGGCTTCGTCCTGAAGGCGGACACCGACAGCACGGTCTCCTTCAAACAAAACTTCGAGGACTCGCACACCTTCATGCACGCTGACCCCGTGTTCGGCTGCGTTCTCCAGCATCATCTGATCGAACTCACTGCGCCGGACCTGCCAGGTCTGGGACGATTCGTGAGGCTTGTGGTCGACGAAGTAGAATGGCTCGGACAATCGACCGCTGGAACCGACGAACTGAACGCTGTACTTCTTGATGTTGTGACTCGACTTCATCTTCGGCAGCATGTTCAATCGCTTCATGACCCAGTAGGTCTGGGGAATCAATGATTCGCCGATGTGAAATCGAGGAAACTTTTCTCTCTCGAACAACGAAACGCGGTAACCCTTTTGTGCAATCAGAGTTGCAGCCGTTGTTCCAGAGGGGCCTCCACCAATGACGATAACGTGCGGCTGAGTTGCTTGTGGCATCACTGAGATTCCTGCGGTTTGAAGTTGGTCGTTGATTTGCGCCATGTGCTCCCCTCCTCCTCGTGAGGAGATCGCACTGAGTGCAAGAGTTCGACAAGCTGTTTCAGGTCGGGATCGGAAAGATGGCCCAGTTGACGCTGATGGCAATCCTGAACCGCATCCGCCAATTCTGACAGTTGGTTCAGGCCGGCTTCGGTGATCCCCACTTCGACCACCCGACGGTTTTCCGGGCGTCGCTCACGATGCACCAGGCCTCGCTCTTCCAATCGATCGAGCATCCGGGTCATGTCGGGAGCTCGCGAAATGAGTCGAGCCCCCAGAGTGAGCGTCGGAACCGTGTGCGGATGCGAAGCCTCCAGTAGCCGTAAAGCGTTATACTGCTGGGCCGACAGATCGAAACGCGAAAACAGTTCGTCCTCCATCGCCTTCAGGCGATCGTAGGTTCTCCAGAGGTTCAGATACGCCTCTTGGTAGAGCGAATCAAACCGTGGAGCACGAACATCACGTGGCATCGATTCTGTCATGCCAGAATCATAGTCACCCCGGCATAAAACGTCAAGACAATTGTCGTTTCAACAACTGTCGACGAGATGGGGACTCGCTTGATCCTGATCGATTGAACGCTGACACTCCTGTCATCATGAAACTCTCGCTTGTCATCCCGGTCTACAACGAAGTGGAAAGTCTGCGTGAATTGCACTCGCAGATTTCTCAGGCGGCAGCAAAGGAATCGCTGCAGATTGAAGTCATCTTTGTGGACGACGGGTCTCGCGACGGGTCGTGGGAGACCATTACTCAACTCTCTCAAGAGGATTCTCGTATCCGTGGAATCCGTTTTCGCCGTAACTTCGGCAAAGCGGCCGCATTAACGGCTGGCTTGAAGCAGGCCAGCGGCGAACTGGTGATGACCATGGATGCCGACCTGCAGGATGATCCGGCCGAAATCCCGAACTTCATCAGTAAGCTCAATGAAGGTTTTGATGTTGTCAACGGGTGGAAGCAGCGACGCCTGGATCCGTGGCATAAGGTCTACCCTAGCCGGGTCTTCAACTGGCTGGTCAGCCGAATGACAGGACTGAAACTGCACGACCACAATTGTGGGGTCAAGCTGTTCCGGTGTCAGGTGGCTCGTGAGATTCGGCTGTACGGCGAACTGCACCGTTTTGTTCCGGTCCTGGCTCATGCTCGTGGCTTTCGAGTCACAGAAATCGGCGTTCACCATCGAGCTCGCCAGCATGGCTATTCGAAATACGGCATCCGGCGATTTACGCGCGGGTTTCTGGATCTGTTGACGGTCTCGTTCCTGATCGTCTACGGACAACGACCGCATCATATGCTGGGTTGGATTGGCCTGGTCTGTTTTGGAATCGGTTTCACAGGCCTCGGATATCTGGCGCTGTTGTGGGTGTTAATGAATGTGTTTTCAGTCTGGCCATCAACACCCATTGGAAACCGTCCGTTGCTGGCATATTCGATTGCTTCAACATTGCTGGGAGCTCAGGCAATGACCATCGGATTGCTCGCTGAGTTAATCGTTTACAATACGGCTCGAGATTCCGACAGCTTCAGCGTGGCTGAAGAAACCCCAATCTCGAAGTAGAAGAGCTACGCAGCTTTTGATGCCGCGGAATCGTCTGCCCAAAGATCTGTTTTCCCGGATTCGAATTACTATTTCTCTCGGCAAGTACAGGATTAC
The DNA here is from genome assembly GCA_963977965.1 of uncultured Schlesneria sp. Lineage (GTDB taxonomy): Bacteria > Planctomycetota > Planctomycetia > Planctomycetales > Planctomycetaceae > Schlesneria. The sequence goes on along the minus strand of CAXBSB010000018.1, from coordinate 29,160 downwards.
GAATTGTCCAACGAAGAAACGATCGTCCAGGTCGATCTGGGCTCGCGAAGTTACGAAATTCCGATTGTCAGCAATCGCCTGGCCGAAAGTGCCACGTTCCTGCGTCGCTGGTGGATCGAACGCGACGGAATGTCGTCGATGACATGTCGTCAGCGTCCTCCGGCTGGCAGTGTCTGGCTGAATGAGCACAAGCCGATTCCTCAGCCGACGGCTCTACTGATCACCGATTCCAATGTCGCCAAGACTCATGCCGCAACGGTCCGACAAAGTCTTTTGAATGACGGATGGCGGTGTGAAGTCGAAGTGTTGCCTGCCGGTGAATCGTCGAAGTCTCTGGATGTCGTCACGGGAGTCTACGACCGACTGATTCAGATGCATGCCGATCGGCGCACCTTGATTGTCGCAGTGGGAGGCGGCGTCGTCGGGGATGCGGCAGGATTCATCGCGGCAACCTACACGCGAGGCCTGCCATTCACACAGATTCCGACCACGCTGCTGTCTGCGGTCGACAGTTCTGTCGGCGGCAAAACCGGGGTCAATCACCCTCAGGCCAAGAACATGATCGGCGCGTTCTACCAGCCGATCGGAGTTCTGATCGACACTGCTGCACTCGCCACCCTACCGGATCGAGACTACCGCGCAGGACTGGCGGAAGTGGTCAAGTACGGCGTCATTCTGGATGAAGAATTCTTCGAGTATCTGGAGCAGCACGTTGACGCCATCAACGCTCGTGATCCAGAAGCAGTTCGTCACATGGTCGCACAAAGCTGTCGCTTAAAGGCAGACGTCGTTGAGCGGGACGAATTCGAATCGACAGGCATTCGCGCCGTGTTGAACTACGGCCATACCTTCGGCCACGCGTTCGAAGCACTTTGCGGATATGGTGAGCTGCTGCATGGCGAAGCGGTGTCAATCGGAATGGTTCATGCCAGCCGGTTGGCCGAACGCCGTGGCCTGATTCCTGCAACCGCCACCGAACGCCAGATCGTACTCTTGAAGGCTCTGCATCTGCCAACAACGTTGCCTGCGGGAATTCAGCTAAGCCAGGATGCCATTCTGGGCCGAATGCGACTCGACAAGAAAACTGTCTCCGGGTCACTTCGATTTGTTCTGCCAACCAGGATTGGCGAAGTGAAAACGTTTGGCGAGATCCCGGAAGAAGACGTCCGAGCAGTCCTTGCGGCCTGCAGCCCGTGATTGCCTGTGGTCGAACATCTCCTGCAGCCCGTGGCAAAAGGGGTCAGACCCTCTCAGGGCATGCGATTTACAATTCAAATTCGACTGCCCTCCAAAGGGTCTGACCCCTTTTGCCACGGGCTGCAGGAACGCTTGCATGAAACAGATCTTTTTGACCATCGCTCTTTTCATGGTTCCCGTCCCACTGCTGGCGGTTCCTCCCGATACGTTTGAGGTCCGAGTTGTCGACGAAGAAACGGGACGCGGTGTTCCCCTCGTCGAACTTCGTACGGTTCACGAAATTCGTTACGTGACAGACTCCGCAGGATACGTAGCGATTCGCGATCCCGAGCTTTTTGGACAATCGGTCTATCTGACAGTCCGCAGCCATGGTTATGAGTATCCCAAGGATGGATTCGGATTTCGTGGCAAGGCCGTGAAAGTCACCGCAGGTGGCCGCGAAACGCTGAAGATCAAACGGCTGAATATTGCCGAGCGTTTGTATCGCGTGACCGGTGCGGGCATTTACGCTGACAGTGTGTCGCTGGGACACACCGTACCGATCCGTCAGCCAATTTCGAATGCACAGGTTGTCGGATCAGACAGCGTGGTGATGACGGAATACCGAGGCAAACTTTACTGGTTCTGGGGAGACACCAACCGCTTTCGATACCCTCTGGGAAACTACAACGTCACAGGAGCAACATCCGTGCTTCCGAAAGATGGCGGACTGAATCCCGCCACGGGCATCGATCTCGACTACTTCAAAGGGGAAGACGGATTCGCTCGTTCCGTCGCCAAAATGCCGGGTGAAGGGCCAACCTGGATCTTCGGGATCGTCAACCTGAAGGATGCCAGTGGCCGGGAACGCTTGTTCACAGGCTATGAAAAAGTCAAAGGAATGCTCGAAGTCTATGAGCGAGGCATCTGTGAATTCGACGACCAGCGGCAAGAGTTTCTCAAAGTCACGTCGTATGCCAAAGACGTTCCGTTGCACCTGCATGGACACCCCTTTCGTCACGTTGTCGAGGGGAAAGAATACGTCTATTTCGGTGACCCGTATCCCATCATGCGAGTCCCCGCCGACGTCGATGTACTACTCGACCTGAGTCGTTACGAAGCGTTCACGTGCCTCGTTCCCGGAGGACGTGAACAGGGTGCCAAGGTCGAGCGAGATGCCGCAGGCAAAGTCGTCTGGGGATGGAAGCGTGATACGGCCGCGATAACGTTCGCGTTGCAGGAATCCCTCAGAAAGCAAGGACAATTGAAGAGCGACGAAGTCTGGCTGCAATTGACGGATGCCGAACACAACCGCGTGATCGAAGCTCATCGAGGTTCCGTCACCTGGAACGTACTGAGAAAGAAGTGGATCCTGATCACAACCCAGATTCGCGGAACTTCGATCCTGGGCGAAGTCTGGTATGCAGAAGCCGATCGTCCCGAGGGCCCATGGATCAAGGCCCGCAAGATCGTGACGCACGACAAATACAGCTTCTACAACCCAAAGCAGCATCCACAATTCACGTCGAGCGACGGTCGGTACCTGTTTTTCGAAGGAACATACACCCAGTCGTTCTCAGGAAACACAGATCCAACGCCTCGCTATGAATACAACCAGATGATGTATCGACTGGATCTGAACGACCCTCGACTGTCTGGATTGTCGACGACTCCGTAAGACGCCGCATGGGCAGAGCGGTCAACCTCACCATTTTGTAGCCGAAGGCACCAACGATCAGCGGGGCAGCGTTCGGGAATGTCCACGCATCGCAAAGCCACTCTGGAGGTGTCTCTTTACCGATTTCGCATTGACAGGTCAGCGGATTTATTTACGCTGGCGTAACGTCAATTGTTGATCGACGAGAACCGTCTTGATTGTTTCTCTGGTACCATCCGGCCAGCGAATCTCCAGCATGCAATCCTCTCTGGACTCGCCCAGGCCGAAGATCAACGACCGTTCGTGAGACGAGCAGTAACTTGTGCCGCCAGCAAGTTCCTGAACGAGCTTCCGATGCCCCTGTTGAACTTCGACGCGAGTTCCGACACCACGTCGATTGTTGTTGGCGATGAGACGCAACTTGAGCCAGTGACCACGCTGGGAATCGTTCTGCAAGATCGCCGTGGGGGAGTTCTGATGAACGACAGCCAGGTCCCAGTCGCCGTCATTGTCGAAATCGCCGCAGGCAACGCCGCGACCAATGGCTTTCCGCATGAAGAAATCGCCGGCATCAGATGATGCTTCGATAAATCGTGGCCCCTGATAACAGAAAAGCTGCGGGGTCATTTCAAAATCTTCACCGCCACGCCGCCAATCGTCGATATGACCATTCGTCACAAAAATGTCCTCATGACCATCTTGGTTGAAATCGGTCATGATCGTACCAAATCCTAACTTCATGTAAGTCGGCGAATGTAATCCGACCATTCCTGTGACATCCTGAAAGCCGACAGGCCCCAGATTCTTGTAAAGCGTATTTGATTCCTGTGTGAAGTGCGTGCAGTACAAATCCAGCCAACCATTGTGATCGAAGTCTCCCAGTGCAACCCCCATGCTGGCTTGCGGTGAACCTTCGCGACTGACCGCACAACCGAGTTGTTTGGCCAACTCCTGGAACCGCCCGGCACCTTGATTGATGAACAGGAAGTTGGGCGTCGTATCATTAGCAACATAAACGTCGGGCAGGTCGTCCCTGTTGAAATCTGCGATGACCACACCCAATCCCTTGTTATCGGGACCAGATAGCCCGCGTCGCTCGGCCTCAGCGGCGAAGGTTCCGTCTCCCCGGTTGAAGTAACATTCGTCGGGAACCGCCGCAACTTCTCGCGGATGGCAGGTTCCTGGAGTTCCTGTCGGGGTTTTACAGGGGATGGGATGATATGGGTCGTACTGCACGTAGTTGCAGACATACAGATCCAGGTTGCTGTCGCCATCCAGATCGCACCAGGCGGCGCTGGTGCTCCATAAGGGATTTGCGACGTTCGACTGCACACTGATATCGCGGAATGTTCCGTCCCCCTGATTGTGCAGCAGCGTGTTCGGTCCAACATTAGTGACGTAGATATCATCAAAGCCGTCGTCGTCGAAATCACCGACTGCGACGCCGTTGCTGTAACCTCGCTCATCCAGCCCACCCACCATGGTCACGGATTGGAATCTTCCTGGCTCGACCTGTCGAAACAACTGATCGCGGGGCTCGGAGTCCAATGATGTCCGTTGCGGATTTCCTCCCTGGCAAAGATAAAGATCCAGCAACCCGTCGCTATCGTAATCCAACCAGCCAGCTCCCCCGCCCGTGGTTTCCACCATCAGGGCGAGTCCCGTCGCTCCGTTCGTGTAGGTGAAGTCGACGCCAATTTGCCCGGCCACGTCCATAAACATGGGAGACGTTTTCAGTCTCACCGAATTCGAGGCAATGACAGGGTTGATGTCCGAGTGCGGCGTATCGCTACCAGTCGTCGCCTGGGGAGGTGCGAGTGGCGGAACTCTGTCAGATTGACATCCGCAAGCCCCGATGGCGGCAGCAATCAGGAGGAAGAATAAAACACGCATGGACCGGTTCTCGAACACGACCACGGAACCTGAAGCAACAAGAGTACACACAAAACAAAAAGCCAGCATCAAAGGTCCGTACCTGCGATGCTGGCTCATCTCAAACAATCTTCGGTTTGCGTAGGATGAGGATTAGAAATCTCCTACCACATCACCGGTCCCGCGAGTGGACAGTGCTTGCATCGTGATGTAGGAGATGTTCTCGCTGATAAATCGGATCGATCCATCTGCCAGCAACGCATGAGCACCACCGACGTGGGTACTGGACATTCCGTCACAGCGAACGTCGTTCGCATTGGGATTGCGTTGCTGATTGATCATGGCCCAAGTGGACTGGACGCCCCAAGGACCTGCCCACGCAGCGGTTTGCAACGTGCTGGATGGGTTGGCCTTACCCACGTTCCAATGATGATTCTCGAAAATCATGATGGTATTCGAGGTTCCATCGGTAATGTCGCGAATCTTCGCAGTACCGAAGAAGCTAAAGACCCCGTTACAGCTACCGAGATAACCGTTGTCGCCCTGGCCAGCCCAAGAGGCCTGGCCGACGACGAAATTAGAATTCCCTGTGGAGGGAATGGGATTGTTCGGACAATCACGCCATCCCACCTGCATGAACCCCATGGAGCCGCTATAGTCAGTACGCCCCACAGCGGTTGTCAGGCAAGTTGAATTCCCCGTGTTGACGTCTGGACTTTGTCCCGTCACCTTGGCAAGTTGAGGATTGCTGGGGCACAGGAAGGCAGGGATGCTGGCTTGAGCCAGTGGGAAGTTCTGGTTGCTCAGCCAGCCACCGTTGCCGCCGCAATTGGCAACCTTAGTCTGGTCAGCGAAGTTGAACTGATTGTACAACGGGGCCATGTCGATGTACGGGAGAGCCATCACGAGCCATCCGTACGACCCGGACGTATTACCGCGACCAACGGGGTCGTAGTTCTGAGGGAATTGGCCAGCAACGTCGGAGTAATTGTGGCAGGCGAGCCCCAATTGCTTCATGTTGTTCTTGCACTGCGTGCGTCGAGCCGACTCGCGAGCCTGCTGAACAGCCGGGAGCAACAAAGCGATCAAAACGGCAATGATGGCGATAACAACCAGCAGTTCGATCAAGGTAAAACCACGAAAACGCTTCTTCATCTGACCTCCGAAATTAAAACGACCTAGCAAAACGAAAATACCTGAGTATTCTCAGTAGACGGCAACCAACAACTCAACAAGCATTCTATAGCTTCAAATCCAACGTTATGGCTTGATTCGACACGTCGACTGTTCGGGGCGATGTCGCGAGGTCGCTGTATTCCTTTGGGAACGGCAAACTGGCGTCCTGCCGCGGAGGACCACCGTCCTGACCGTGAGAAGCGGGGCTGCTGGGTGCAGCCGAACCGGCCCGAGCCAGTACCACCTTGTATTTCCCAGGCACTGCCCCCTTCTGGCCATTGGTTCCTACGACTGCAAATCGCCCCGAAGCGTCAGTCTTTCCTGAAGAAATCATGGACTTTGGCGACACGTCTGCGGGGATCAACTGGACGTTGATATCTGCGAGTGGCTTATCACCAACCGTTAATGTTCCAGTGACTGGATACATCCGCGGACCGTCAGGCGCACCACCGCCGCAACCTGAAAGCACGCTCATGGCGACCACCAACGACAACAGACAAACTCGCATGCTACCCCTCTTCAAAAGTTGTTCGAAAACTCGCGGAAACCCAACATATTCGATTCGATTGATATCGTGCGGTTTGCCGAAGTTCAATATTCTCGCCGCGTTTGCTTGAGCGAAAGTAAGGAATTGGCGTAGAACTGGTCGTGATTGGCCGCAAACCCTTTGCGGCAAACGCCATTCCATAAAGATTCATTGTTTTCAGACTACTGTTGCTGTTGCCGAAATCGAAGCGCGTTGGCGACCAGATCGTCGCCCGAAGCAATGGCCAGGAACAGCATCAAGTCATAAAACTCACTGCCAGGAGACTTTCCGTCGTCCAAGGTGGTGATTATCTTCGAAAGTCGCTTGCTTTTTTCATAGATCTCGGACATCCGACCGAATTCGTCCGATCTCTGGTACCGTCGATAAATTTCCATCAACTGGAAATGAAGCTTCCACCAGTACGGATCAATTTCCAAAGCTCGCTTTAAGGAAGCTTCTGCTGCCTCCGAGTCGCCGTTTGTATCTTGGAGCCACGCTTTTGCTCGCCAGAATCTGGCATCGTGAAGCGTTGTGGGATCGCTCGCCTTCAGCAGCTTTTCGACCACCTCTACATCCCCATCTTCAATCCGGTTCTCCAGATGATAGGCCAACACTTCCGTGTTGTGCGGAAATTTCCGAAGTAACTCCTCGGCCGTCGGAATATCTTCAAATTCGGCGGCTCGTTCGGGGTTCGTTTTCGCATTCGACGTGTAAACCTGCATCGCCCGGGCGACCTGGTACATCTCGCTGTCGGGCTCGGACTTTAACCAATGAGTGTTAAGGCGATACAAGTTCGCGGGATACAACCAGTGGGTGCCCGCCAGGAAAACGTAACATTCGGGTGATTCGCGACGAACGCGAATCGCAGCGCGGATCCGGCGAATCAGTTCCTGACGCTGTAGTGTCGACAGGGCATAGAAAATCAGTTGACCGTGCGCCTGTGTCACTTTCGGATTGATGCGCAAGATCCGCTCACAAGTTTTCTCACCTTCCCGCGGATGATTGAGGACTTCAAACTGAAGTGTCGCCAGTTTAACGAGCGCCAGCGCCGCACGAGGATCTTTTTCCGGAACGCGAGACAAATATTCCGCCGTGCTGACCGCCTCGCGCATTTCTTCCGCGGACTCGGCCCGATACAGCCAGGGATCTGCGTTGTCTGCGTCCCATTCCGACCAGCGACGCGCGACTTCGGCAAGACGTTTCCATTGTTTGGCCGCCCGTAGCGTCCGACATTCTCGCGCTGCAGCGTCCCGAGCGGACGATTTCGAATATCGAAGCCACCATCCACTGAGAACGACCAATCCAAGCACACACACTACGATCAGAAGCCATCGCCACCTAAAAATGGAAATCCGCATGGAATGCAAAGCCTCGACGATGAAACGCTGTGATGTGGTTTGGCAAGTCCCGTAATAATAGCAGGCCTCTACGTGTCTGCGACAGCAGATGGGGTACCTCCCATCAACTGAAGACGAAATCCATCTCGTACCGATGATGCTTTTGAGTCTCTTCGAATTTTTCGAAAGTCTTCTGGGTTACAACGAACTGCAAAGCGTTATTAGCTCGTAGCTCGCCGTGTTGGTCACGGGTGAATGCGACGACAAACGGCTGACGCACAAAACTCCGGCCGCGTTTCAGAGGCAAGGGAGTCAGGCAACGAAAGATTCTGCCGGACATGCGACCGCGAGACACGTCGTCAGGTTCATTCCGCCAGTTCAACCGGACTCTCATCCCGCTGCTGCAGGATTCGCTGGAATTCAGCCTCGATGATTTGGCCCATGGGGTCAATCAGCATTCGCCTGGAGAAGGAAGGGGAAGCATCAGATCTGGATTCCCGCCATCTGCTTCGAGCCTTCTCGACGGCAGCGGCGCGCACACTGGGCTCGCTGACAAAATCGTAGTCAAAGTCCGCAAAACCAGGTAACCGCTTCAATGACCGGTGGGCAATAAAGCGCACCGCGTTATATCGGTCATTCAGCAGTTGACCCAGGAAGGGGGCTTGCCAGGCGTCGCCCGACGTCTCCAGTGCCTCCGCCCATCCCAGGCTCCAGGCGGTCAGAGCCCGTTGACCGGCATCACCACGCAGAGCCCAAAGTATGGCGGCCGCGACGTGTTCTTCCTCGTCCGACAACGTTGGTACCTGCTGGTTGTACCAGCTCGCCAGATTTTCGGCTGTCCACGCTAGCGTCTGATCCAGATGACACTGATTGCAAGCATTAGGCCGCCCCGCCTGCAACGATTGCGCGACATTCGGTGAACTGATCTGATGGCTGCGAGCCGCTTTCAACAGTCCGTAAGTCGTGTGCGGCATGTGGCAGTTGTAACACTTGCTTCCCGAGGAATCCGCCTGGTGATGAGTATGTCGGGCAATTACTTCGACGTCATCGAAGCGGCCATGACACTGCACACAGGCGCGATTGCCGTCCATGCCCGGTTTCAACTGGCCGGCGGCCCAGTCATTCGGCGGCCGGGTATCGCCGTTATGCTGATGCATTTCATGGCAGGAGAGACACGACATCTTGCCGCGCTGATAACATGCCGATTCGATCAATCCAGTAAACTCGCGCCCGGTGACTCGTACCATCCCGTCAGGCCAGAAGCTTTCTTTGTCGATCACGGGATTGAGGTGGCCGCGCATGACATGACAGATCGGGTCAGCAAACAAGTCGTCACCCGGACGAAAGGTGTCGCCGTTTCGTTGCCAGTGAGACATCGCTCCGTTCGAACGGGGAAATAATACGGCATGACATTGCCCACACACTTGCGATGACAGGTCGTGTGGCAGCTTGCCCGGGTTGACAATACTGGCCATCGATTCTCGACCCGGGACTGGGTTGCGCTTCGCCTGAACATGAGCCGCTCCCTCTCCGTGGCACGCTTCGCACGATATTCCAAATTCGGCAACCCGCGGGGTTGGCAAGGACTGCCCGGCTTCATTCGTCGGAACGGCCTGTCCGTGAGTGGTATGACACCGGATACACGCGAATTGCCACCGACCTTTTTCGGCCTGGAACGCGGTCAACTCGGAGCTGTTACTTTGCGAATTTCGGCCGATATACCCTGAAGGGCGTGGGATCCAGCGTTGCTCCGCGCGAAGATACATGAACGGCAGCAGCATTAGTTGTTTGTCATCCGGGTCCGCCAGCCAGTACGCCTGTCGAACGTGTGAGCCCGTGGTCATCACAACGGTGTAGACGTGTGTTGTCTGGAAGTTATCGAAGCTGATTTCTGCCTTGTACTGTCCATCTTCCTTGAAGAGGCGAGCCCCCAGGTCTTTCCCGATGAGACGTACATTATTGAAGTCGCCGAGGACGCTTTCGTCCGAGGCGACCTGAGTCATCCGGCGATGATAGGATTCGTGCCAGCTTCCATGCTGGTTTGGGTGGCAGCTTTTGCAAGCTGCGGAGCCGACGTACCCCCCTGTTGGCTGTTCCAGCGGGAGATTGGGAAGCGAGGCCACTTCATGAGGTTCGGGGATCACAGGACCTGCCGGTTTGGATTGAAAGAACAAACCGGCAAACGCGATTAGCAGTGCAAGCCCCGCTACTCCTGACAGGAGATAGCGGACAGAAACCCTGTCCATGTCAATTTCCCTACCTGCGGAAACGTGCGATCGCTTTCCGCAGAACCCCGGCAGATAATCGAGATGTTCGCCAATCTGATGAACGTCACCGGTGACGTTACTCAGATCATCGAAACTTCGCAACGCGGCAGAAATCCTGCCACCTCAGATCCCCGAGGTGAAGATTCGAACGGCTTGGAAAATCCGTACCATCTGCCGACCCCAAACGACTGTCCCAGAATATTGAACATTTCCGGCCCTTCAGATCAACGAGAATTGATGGACAGTCGTAGCGAGAATAAATGGCCGTGAATAGAGGAACCGTGGCACCCGTCGTTCAGCCGTCGGCCCAAACTCCACCATATTCACGCCCTGAATCTGAAACTCAGCCGAACAGTTCTGTGATCGGTTGCCCTGATTCCAGAATCGGGACGGGGCGGTTCTGTCGGTCGCGGACGGTAGTTGAGTGATCGATGCCTAACACGCGATAGATACTCGCCAAAAGATCTCCCGGGCCGAGTGGCCGACTGACGGGCGCACCGCCGAGCGTGTCCGTTGCGCCGATGATCTGGCCCCCTCGAATGCCGCCGCCTGCCAGTACGGCACTCATGGCACCTGGCCAGTGGCCTCGACCGGCACCACTGTCGATCCGAGGACTTCGTCCGAATTCGCCGAATGCGGCGACGAGGACGTTATCCAGTTGTCCCCGTTGTCGCAGATCACGAATCAGCATGGAGACGGCTCGGTCAAACGGTGGCAGTCGCTTACGCAGATTCTTTTCGATCGTCGTATGATCGTCCCACCAGTCGACGTCTTTCTCATACAGATTGATCGTGACGAACGAAACTCCTGCTTCAACGAGTCGTCGTGCCAGCAGAGCGGATTGGCCATAGGCATGAGCCCCATAGGCAGCTCGCAACTCGGCAGGTTCGTCGGAAAGATCGAAGGCCTTGCGAGCCGCCGAACCGGTTGTCAGTTCAATCGCCTGCCGTTGAACATCGTCCAGCGAGGCATATTCCAGGCTCGCGTCGACTCTTCGAGCCAGTCGATCGAGATGCTGATGCAGGGAGCGCCGATCTTCCAGTCGCGGCATTGTGACATCGGCTGGCAGCGAGAATCCCGGTGGTCGATAATTGCCAAGGCTGGGATCGCCCCCGGCATCCAGAGCGTTGTGACGAGCATTCAGGAACGCAGCATGTTCATAGAACCCCATGTGACTGCGATAGTCCTCGGGAATACAGACGTACCCCGGCATTCCTGCGGCGCTGCTTCCTTTGAGTGCAGAAACAATCGATCCCTGAGACGGATGCTGCTGTCCCTGCTGGCGAGCATTCAGCAGCGGATACCCCGTCTGCAGCCAGTGAGTGGCATCATCGTGAACTGACAGGTGATGGCGAATCGAACGAATGATGGCAAGGTCTTGAGCAATCTCCGCATGTCCCGGCATCAGTTCACAGACCGAGAACCCAGGCAGCTTCGTGTCGATCGGTGCGAACGGGCCACGAACCTCGGCAGACATCGTCGGTTTCATGTCGACGGTGTCGATGTGCGAGGCACCGCCGGCCTGAAAGAAAAAGATCACACTCGTTGTTCGTCGACTGTCACTGGCTTGAAGCTGCCGATGCCGCAACAGGTCGGCAAGTGTCAAACCACCTGCGGCCAGTGATCCGACCGATAAGAAACCTCGCCGACTGATCGGCCTGTCGGCCCCAAACGACTGTCCCAGGATATTGAGCATGCCCGGCCCTTCAGATCAACGAGAATTGATGCGGCAATCGTAGCGGGAATAAATGGCCGTGAAAAGAGGAGCGTTTGAATCGATCATTTCGTAGCAGGAAGTCATCACTGACGGTGCCGAAGCCGGCGAAGTTCGCAGCGGTCTCCGTCGTTCATATTGAATAACTCGACCGTACCTTGTCCAATCGCAGTCGTACCGATGATCATGTCTTCGAGTTTCGCAAAGTGATCATCCCATCTCTGCAATCTGGGATGAAACAGCGGTACCAGTTCACCGTCGACAATTGTGGAAAGATTCGGACCTTTGTGAAAGTTGCACCAGTGGCAAGCGAGACACAAATTCGATTCATCGTCCGCGCCACCGTGCTGTCTTGCAATAATGTGCTCGACATGAAACGTGACGAACGGTAACTCGTCCTGATGACAGCCGCAGTACTCACAGCGATTTTCTGCTCGCTCGCGAACAAGGCGACGTAGATTTGCGTCAACCGACATTCGATCAACTCAAGGTCTCGGCAGCGATGACTGCTCGCGCTTTGGCCTGCAACACGGAGATAAAGTTGATTGTCCTCACTCGTGCTTCAAGCTCAGTGCACTCGTCTGGTGTGAGTGTTCCGGCTGAGGACTTTTCTGCAAGCTCATCCATACGGTGCTGAACGCTCGGAGCGGCGCGTAGTTCCGCAATACGTCTTGCAACATCCGGCGTCAGACAACGGCCGACGGGGTCAAAAAGTTCGTCAACAACGGCAGATGGCGACATTGTGCTCATGTCCTGAGTTTACCATGATCCGAGTCGGAGGGAAACATTTTTTGCGAACTGCCGGGCTATTTGACACGTACGGCAATTCGTGAAATCTGGCTGGTCTAAATCATATATCGCAGTAGTCTCACAGGCGAAATCTCGGTACAGATGTCTGCAAACTGTTTCGCACTGTGTTCTGGATTGATTCGCAAATGACTCGCCCGTTGCTGCTGCTGGATGTTGTCGGGTTGACGCACGAGATGCTGGGGCCGAATACGCCGCATCTCAGTCGTCTGGCTGCGGACGGTTTTGCGCGTCCGATGGGGACCGTTTTGCCCGCGGTGACCTGCTCGGCTCAATCCACGATCCTGACGGGTGAACTCCCCTCGGCTCATGGTATCGTCGCCAACGGCTGGTACTTCCGGGACCTCGCCGAAGTCTGGCTCTGGCGACAATCAAACCACCTCGTTCACGGCGAACGACTGTACGACACAGCACGGTGGCACGACCCGTCGTACACCGTCGCAAAGATGTTCTGGTGGTACAACATGTACGCCAATGTCGAATGGTCGATGACACCACGTCCCAGTTATCCCGCAGACGGACGAAAGGTCTTCGATTCATACAGCCAGCCCGCAGGACTGCGCGATGAATTGCAGAAGAAGCTGGGCGTCTTCCCGCTGCACCGATTCTGGGGGCCAGGCGCAGACATTCGAAGTTCTCGCTGGATTGCCGATGCTTCCGTCCAGGTGATGAAGAAATACAAGCCGAGTCTGACACTCGTCTATCTTCCGCACCTGGACTACAACCTGCAGAGACTGGGGCCCGATGATCCGCGGGTTGCTGAGGACATTCGACTCGTCGATGCTGAAGCGGGCAAATGCATTGATGCGGCTCGGGAGATCGGTGCTGAGATCATTGCCCTCTCCGAATACGCGATCACGGCCGCTTCAAAGCCAATCGCGATCAATCGGATCCTGCGTCGGCATGGTTATGTCACGGTCCGTCGCGAGCCCCTGGGCTGGGAAACTCTCGATTGCGGGGCCTCACGTGCATTTGCCGTGGCGGATCACCAGGTCGCGCATGTGTACATCCATAACCCCGAGGATATTCGAGCCGTCAAGTTGTTGCTCTCACAGTCGGATGGGATCGATCTGGTTCTGGATCGGGGTGAGCAACAGCAGTTCGGTTTGAATCACGAACGTTCTGGAGATCTGGTCGTGGTGTCCGCCGAGGACGCATGGTTCACCTACTACTTCTGGGAAGATGATCGACTGGCCCCGGACTATGCAAGAACCATCGACATTCATCGCAAGCCCGGGTACGACCCGATGGAACTGTTCCTTGATCCCAAGCTCTCATTTCCGCAACTGCGAATCGCAGCCCGACTGACTCAGAAGTTACTGGGATTTCGTTATTACATGGATGTGATTGGACTGGATGCGACGATCGTCAAAGGAAGTCATGGCAGGCTGCCAACACCCGGACGGGAATCGCGTGAGGCACCTGTTTTTATCAGTTCCAGCAGATTGATTGAACAGGACGAGATCCCGATGACCGCAGTCAAAGACCTGGCGTTGAAGCTTCAATTCTCTTGAAAAAGGCCTGGAAACAGGCTGAATCTGCCGATCGATATTGTTGATGCTCGATTGAAAAACCGTTTGGCTGCGAAGGCTTCATTAACCTTTAGGGAATCACAACCCTTGCAATCGATCCTATGCAAAATCCTGCTGACAATTCCGACAGTTGTCAGATCGTGAAAGCCACTTCGCCAGGCCTGTCGAATTTGTAGCCAGCAGCGATTGCCTTGACTGTGGGTACGAGTCACCTCATGACGGGGTGTTGACTTCGAAGCCCCGCCGCACGTTTCAGCACGTTCGACGAGGAACGGAGTCTATCCATGAGATTCTCCATCAAGAGTTCAATTCTTATTGGCTGCGCGCTAGCTGCCGCGCTTTCATCGGTTGCCCGGGCTGGCGACCTGCTTGATCCCACCGAGTGGAGCATCAAGGACACTGTGGTCTCGGACGGTCGGATCCTGGGGCTGTTTCGTGAATCGGATCATCAGTTCACCGACTTCATCAGCCCGATGACAAACCCGGTCTACTTCGAAGACCCTCGAACGCTGACCGAAGCCCGCGCGATCTTCATCAATCACTTGCTCCCCAACAGTCTGGGTGGCGGTTCCGTCCAGGTGTACGCGACACAATTGCGAGCCGCATTGACCGAGAATCTGTCGATCATCGCAACCAAAGACGGATTCATCGTCTCGGAATCCCCGCTTCTAAACGATGGGTTTGCCGACGTTTCAGCCGGTTTGAAATTAAACGTCTTCAAAGACGTGGAAACGCAGACACTGCTCAGCGTCGGGACCGTCTTCGAAATTCCAGCCGGTAGCCACACGGCTCTGCAGGGCAACAGCACGGGTGAATTCCACCTGTTTGCAACCGGCGGAACCGAGTTCCTGCCGAGTTGGCACTTTGTTTCGGGTTCGGGCTTCCGCCTGCCAACCAACACAACGAACCAGAACCAGATGTGGTATTGGTCGAACCACGTCGACAAGAAACTGGGATGCAGTGGCTTCTACCTGTTCACAGAATGCAACTGGTACTACTACATGTCATCCGGAAACGGTCTGCAGGCTCCGATCGGTGGTGGCGACCTGTTTAACCTCGGTTCCGTCGCAATGGCGGGTCAAAGCGCCGTTACCGGTGCCTACGGGTTGAAATACAAACCCAGCAAGCACGTGGAAATCGGGGTGGCCTACGAGATCCCCTACAGCAGCCGTCGAGATCTGCTGCAGAACCGTCTGACCGCTGACCTGATCTTGCGATTCTAGTGCGGTGCGAAGAACGGGTGTTGATGATCGGGAGGGCGAAGCTCCTGCTGAGCCGCTTTGGGAGTTGCCGCAAATCGACTTAGCGGCTCGGCGGGAGCCTCGCCCTCCCGTAAGATTTAACCCCGTTTGTGATTTGACAAACCACGAGGCCAGGTGCGGTACGCACTTCCGCGTCGCGGCACTTCAACGCAACGCGTTTTCAATACTGTCGAGGCGCGCGACTTGGCAGAGTGTTTCCCCCCTGTTTCGGGCTGTCCCGGAACAGGGGACTTTTTTTTGATAGGAAGTCGCTTCTCAGTTCAGGCTCGATGATGCATTGGTCTGTCAGATTTTGATCGAACTGACGGGCGTCCCAAGGAACACCGCCACACCCACAAACCATTACCAAAACAGCACTTGCAACCAATGAACATCACATTGACCGATCTTGCCGGTCCAGATACACTCCCGCCCCGCGCCAGGAGGGCGCATTTCGCGTTGCAAGGAAGCGCGCATGAGTGCGGTGCCAGAACAATCGATACTTCCCGCCTCACGCCTCGCCCAGTTGCGAGAAGCGCGCGAGATCATTGTGCATGAAGGCCAGGAACTGCTGGCACTCGCCCGACGACTCGATACACGCTTTTGTGATGCTGTCGATCTGCTGGGAGCCTGCCACGGAAGTGTCATGGTTACCGGGGTTGGCAAGGCCGGACTGATCGGCCGAAAGATTGCAGCCACGCTGTCATCAACAGGTACCCGAGCTCACTTTGTACACCCGACCGAAGCCTTGCACGGCGATCTCGGTTGCGTCGGGCCGGGCGATGTCTGGTTGATGCTGTCCAACAGCGGTGAAACCGAAGAAATCTGTCGCTTGTTACCACTGATCGGTGAACGAGGTCTTCCCGTCGTTGCCATCACGGCCAGTGACGCAACCACATTGGGGGCTGCGGCCGACATCACGATCACGCTGGGACGACTGGTCGAAGCTGGTGTCCATGGTCTGGCTCCGTCGACCAGCACAACGGCGATGCTGGCGATTGGCGACGCCCTGGCACTGGTCATCAGCCAGATCCGCAATTTCACTCCGCAACAGTTCGCCGCCTATCACCCGGGTGGCAGCCTGGGGCGTCGTTTGACGTCCGTCAAAGATATCATGCGATCAGGTGATCAGGTTCGCATTGCCAGTGAGACATCCACGATTCGAGAAGTGTTTGTCACGCTATCCCGTCCTGGTCGTCGTACGGGAGCCGTGATGCTGGTTGATGCGGAAGGACGCCTTTCAGGCCTGTTTACGGACAGCGACCTGGCTCGACTTCTGGAACGTCGACGCGATGAGCAGTTTGACCGACCAATCTCGGAAGTGATGACCAACCGACCGTTGACTGTGGGGCCTGACGCCATTCTGGAAGAGGTACTTCAGTTACTGGGGTCTCGACACGTCAGCGAACTTCCTGTTGTCGATGCACAAGGTTGTCCCGTGGGGATCATCGACATTACCGACCTGATCGGGATCGGCTGAGTCCCTCACCCTGAAAGAATTCAGACCACCAGCCTCTCTCGTGAGATCCTGAGACCGGAATGTTTAACCGCCTGCTGATGACGTTCGCCACAGCCGCATGCCTGATCGGGGTGTATGCGTTCTACGCTGTGCTGACACGTCCATTGGTAGTGATCCCGGAACTGCCTGCGGCTTCTTCAGAACCTCATTCGCAGGGCAGTGTCCCTTTGCAGGAAAACGTTCGTGTTGCGACGACGTATTTGTCGGAACAACGCTGGGCTGCTGATTCCGCCTACATGTTTCGATCGGGTGAAGCCTTCATTTACACGCAATCCTGGTCACACCAGCCGGGCGACCCCCGCATCAAATTCACTCCGTTCGCGATGGTGTGGGTCCAGAAAAATCGTGACGGTCGCGAACAAGCCGTTTCGATGGTCAGTGATTCAGCGCTGCTGCGGTTTGCATCCGGCTTTGACGAAGTCCGGCCCAATCCGGGGCGCGTTGTGGGAGCAGTCCTCGACGGTGAAGTCCAGATCAAGGGCCCCGATGGACTGGCAATCGTCGGCAAACAATTTGTGTTTGACGAATCCGCACCGTCACTGGTGAGTACGAATCCGGTCGAATTCTGGTATGCCTCGCATCATGGACACGGTCGATCACTGAACGTGAAACTGATTCCTGCCGAAGGCCCACCGGGACGAGATCGCCCTCACGTCTTCGGCATTCGGACGATCCGACTGGGAAGCGGTATCAACCCCTCCACGCGTGAATTTGAACCGGTCTGGCTGGTGGTTCGAATGCCGCAGCAGGGACAGCAGAAACCGGTCAGGGTTCACGCGCGCGATCTGGAATACGATGTGAGCCAGAACGTCGCGCAATTTTCTCAGTCAGTTCGAGCCTACAGTAAGACAGAAGCCGCAGGTTGGGACTCACTCGAATGTGATGATCTGCTGCTAAGATTCAGGCCGGTACCAAAGGCTTCGACCGTAGAGACTGTCGCCGCAAAAACACCGGAAATCCCGGATTCACGCCAGTTCCAGCAGATCGAAACGGATTTGGAATTCCATCAGCTTGAGGCGACCGGGAAACTGGTGAAAATCAAGTCGGATCAGCAGAATCTGCGCGCCTGGATGCAGCGGATGGAATACGACATGGTGAAGCACCAGTTGAAGCTCACCGACCCGCGCGAAGTTCATGTGGCGTTCAAGGGCTCGATTCTGAAGGTTCCGTCTGTCGACGTCCGCCTGCGCGAAGATAACGCGATCGATGAAGTGATCTGCCAGGGAATCGGGCGTCTGGAGATGACTCGGCCGGAAACCAATGACCTGGCTTTCGTTGCTCAATGGGGGCGTCAACTACGACTGGTGACAACCACCGCCGATGGCCACGACCTCATTGAACTCGAACATCAAGCATCCTTCCGCCAGCCTCAGCAGCGAACTGGCCTTGGTGCTGAATTGATTCGTCTCTGGGTTGCACCCCTGTCACTCAACGTCAATTCGGCATCGAATCGAAATGCTCCAGCCGCTTCTCCCGTACCGCAACCAGCCCGCCTGATTGCCGCCCGGGATGTGGTCCTCGTCAGCCCGCAATTGCTGGCACGTACCGCAGAACTGGATGTCCATTTTGACGAACCCAAGGAACCGCGTCTGCTGTCTGGCCGACCACAACGCAATCTGCTGCAGCAGGTTTCACTGGTAGAATCTGTTCCGACAAACCCGCGGAATGGACAACAGAACGCAGAACGCCAGCCATCACGCCCTGCTCGTGTTGCAACAAACTCTAAACAGGTTCGAACTCAGGTTCAGGGGGCGGGCTTTTCGACCGCGAATATCGAACCGGGCTCTCTGGGACAGCCAATCGATATTTCAGGATCTGAAGACAACGTAGGTCGGGCCAAATTGCAGACGGCGTCAACACGGGACCCTCTGGATGTGCGAGCCGACTGGATTGGCGTCCACATGCTGACGATTGAAGGAGAAGCGGAACCCGAACTTCTCGAAGTGGAATCGCGAGGTCGAGTCAAGATCGTGCAGAAACAGGCGGGGAATTCACCGTTTACCGCCGAAGGAGACCGCCTGCACTTACAGAATCACGGATTGGGACGCGAAGTCGTTCATCTGTTCGGCCAACCGGCACACTTGCGAGACCCGCGAATGCATGTTGAAGGCCGCGAAGTCCATCTGGATCGACAGGCCAATCGAGTCTGGGTCAATGGGAATGGTCTGCTGCAGCTACCACTGCCTGAGGGAACATCGATCGCGACATTGCGTCAAGGAATTTCGCCAAGTGGCAACAATCCGAAATCGCCCGAGGCTGGGAAAACACCGAATTCCAAACTGCCCGATCTTGATGTCTGGTGGGGCGAGTCCATGGAATTCGACGGTCTGACGGCGAAGTTCATCGGTAAGGTGACCGCTGAAATGGGACTCAGCCGAATGCGCTGTGAACAGATGGACGTAAAGCTCGATTCCCGGTTGTCGTTCACAGACCTGGAAGCCAGGACACAACCCGAACTGTCGTCCGTCCATTGCCGCGAGGACGTCACATTTGAGAATTCTGAGTACGAAGGAAACAAGCTGGTCGGCGTCCAGCGCGGCTCGGTTGCGGAATTCACTGTCAAGAATCTGAAGAGCGAAACCATCGCTCAGGGACCTGGCCATATTGAAATCTGGATGCGTGATAAACGATCGCTGGAGAAAAGCAATTCAGACATCGCAGGTCCGCGAGCCATGAGTCGCGCGAATCGCCCGATCAGCGCAGTGACTTCGGAATGGAATTACACGCGAGTTGACTTCAAGGGAAAGATGACAGGGAAAATCGATTCCCAGAGGTCGAAATTCCACGACGGCGTCTGGATCGTCCATGGCCCTGTCGCCCGCCCCAATGACAAGATCAACCGAGACAAGCTGCCTGCAGACGCAGGAAGCATGCGTTGTGAAGAACTTCAATTCGCAAACCACTCCGCCGACGACGAGCATCCTGAAGACTATCAGGAAATGGTAGGCCGCGGTAACGCCGAAATTGAAGGCCGCGGGTTTTATGCCAACGCGGATGAAATCTGTTACGACGGTTCGAAAGGGAGCTATATGCTCCGCGCCCACGGCAACCAGAGTGCGACCATCGCGCGGGACGCCGAACGAGGAACCCGACAGGAAACATCGGGAAGGCGAATCGAGTTCATCAAGTCGACCAACACGGTTAAAGTCGACTGGGCCAACGGCGGCAGTCAGTAGGCCCAGTTCTGCAACTTTCTTTGCCACGCGCGAGAAGACGTTTCGGAATTGACGCCGAATTCTTGATGCTTATTGCGGTATTGCTGCTCAGCTTCTCTTCTCTGTTTGTCCCTGTTGACGACAGTCTCGATCCTTTTCTTGACGGGACGCTCGACTGATACAAACCGGGGCAGGTACGATGGCAGAGGTCAACTTTGATCAACTTGAGATCGATGCACTCTTCGTCGGAAACCTGGGCAGAAAGGGAGACGCTTCATGATTCGTTCGCTGTCACGCTGGATATTCGTGCTGAGTTGCGGAATCACGTTCTGGTCAATGACGGCCTGCGCTCAGACAGTTCCTGACAAGGTGACTTTCAAGAACGTTGACAGTGGCGTGGCAGTCATGCTCGGGACCGAGACCTTTACAGTTCTGCATACCGGCCCCGAATGGGCGAAGCCTTTTCTCGCTCCTGTGCAGGCTCCAGGGGGAACTGTCATCACACGCGCAATCGGCGACCCCGAAGATAAGGATCACCCGCATCACAAAGGGATCTGGTTTTCGGTCGACGAAGTCAACGACATCAAGTTCTGGGCCGAGGCAGGCAAGATCGTCAACGTGCTGACCGACGTCACCGAAGGCAACCCCGGAACAATCAAACTGAAAAATCACTGGCTCGGTAAGGACAGCCTTCCTGTTGCTGTCGAAACCACGACGATTTCGATCTTCCCATCGCGTCTGGTGATTTACGATGCGACGTTCACCCCGGCGGTTGGCAAAGTGACGTTTGAAGATACCAAGGAAGGTCTGTTCGGAATCCGGGTCGCCACGACAATGAGAGAAAAGGTCGGCGGGATTGTCACGAACGCCGAGGGAAAGAAAGGGACAAAGGAATGCTGGGGGCAGCCATCCAAGTGGGTCGACTACACCGGCCCCGTGAATGGCAAGAACTATGGCGTAGCCATCATGGATCACCCCGCCAACTTCCGGCCGTCACGGTACCATGTCCGCGACTATGGGCTCTTCTCGGTCAGCCCGTTTGGTGAAGGGGCCTATCAGAACGACAAGACCAAAGCCAAGCCTTTCGTTCTGGAACCAGGCCAATCATTGCGTTTGCGATACGGCCTGCAGGTCCATGCCGGGGATGCCGTCGAAGGGAAGGTTGCCGACGGGTACGAGTTGTTTTTGAAGGCCACGAAGTAGGTTTGACGTATGTCACGGATGACAAAAGTTTCGGCCGCAGAAAACGCTCTCGAAGAACTGCTGTCGGGTTTAAATCCGCAGCAGCGGGCGGCAGCGTCACATGATCAGCGACCATTACTGATCGTGGCTGGTGCCGGTACGGGCAAAACAACCACTCTCGCACATCGAGTGGCCAACCTGATTGCTCGTGGGATCGATCCGGGCCGAATACTTTTGCTCACATTTACCCGGCGTTCGGCGGCCGAGATGCTGCGACGCGTCGATGCACTGCTGACTCGCTGGCGCAATCAGGCCGCCAAACTGCAGAGCGGCGTTGCTGCTGGAACTGACTTGCAACCTGACGTGAAACTCGACGCGGATCGTTCGGCTGCCGCTGGCATTCCAATTCGCACGGCTCAAGCGGCTTTATCGACACGCGACATCTGGGGTGGCACGTTCCACGCAGTTGCGACACGTCTGCTGCGTCAACACGGCAAGCTGATTGGACTGGAGCCTGACTTTACGATTGTGGATCGGGCGGATGCGGAAGATCTATTGAATGCGATCCGTTCGGAACTGGAATTGGCCAAGACCGACAAACGGTTCCCTCTGAAAGGGACGTGTCTCGATATTTACAGCCGAGTCGTCAATACGCAACTTCCGTTGGAGCGAGTGCTGAAAGAATCGTTCCCATGGGTCGTCGATCAACTCGACGGATTAAAAAAGCTGTTTGCTGCGTACACCGAACGCAAGGAGCAGCAACAGACTCTCGATTACGACGATCTGCTGCTCTTCTGGCATGGGTTGGTGACCGAACCTTCCTGCGGCGAGATCGTGCGTCAGAAATTCGACTGTGTCCTGGTTGATGAGTATCAGGATACAAACACGCTTCAGGCGGAAATCGTTCGAGGCCTGGTTCCTGACGGGCGCGGATTGACAGTTGTCGGTGATGACGCCCAGTCAATCTATTCGTTTCGCGCGGCATCTGTCCGTAACATCCTCGATTTTCCACAACAGTTCCCTGGTACAACCGTCCTGCCGCTGGAACAGAACTACCGTAGTACGCAACCCATTCTCGCTGCCACAAATCAGATCATTGCTTTGGCGAAAGAGGGGCACCGAAAGGAACTGTGGTCGAACCGCGAGACCGGAAATCCGCCGCAACTGGTCTCGTGTCAGGATGAGACTGAACAGACCGATTATGTGATTGCGCAGATCCTGGCTCACCGGGAAACAGGTGTCTCCCTGAAGCAGCAGGCGGTCCTGTTCCGGGCCGCGCACCACAGCCTGCAACTCGAAATGGAACTGTCTCGACGCAACATCCCGTTTCATAAATACGGCGGGCTGAAGTTCGTCGAAGCGGCTCACGTTAAGGACCTGATGGCATTTCTGCGCCTGGCCGAGAATCCTCGTGATTCAATTTCAGCCCTGAGAATTCTTCTGCTCCTTCCCGGAATCGGTCCCAAGAAAGCATCTCAGTTGGTCGAATCGCTGAATACCCACCAGGGCGACCTGCGGGCCTGGGAAGATTTCAAACCGCCTGCGGCATCGGCGATGCACTGGCCTGTTTTCCTGGCTCTGATGAAACTGCTGTCGGGCCGACATGGAAAGTCCGTGACACTGCAAGCAGAAATTCATCACGTCCGGACGTTCTACGCTCCGCTGCTGGAACAGAAATACGACGACGCCTTTTTTCGAATGCGCGACCTGGAACAACTCGAACAAATGGCCACTCGGTTTGAAGTACGGTCACAATTCTTGAACGACTTGACGCTCGATCCCCCCAGTTCCACGCAAGACTTTGCGGGAGAACCCTTGCTGGACGAAGACTACCTGACACTGAGTACCATCCATTCGGCCAAGGGCCTGGAATGGGAATCCGTCTTCGTTCTGCATGCCGCCGATGGAAATATCCCGTCCGACATGGCCACAGGGTCTGACGAAGAGATCGAAGAGGAACGACGACTGTTTTACGTGGCGCTGACTCGAGCCAAGAGTCATCTGTACGTCATGCATCCGCATCGATACTACTTCCACGCGTATCACAAGAGTGACCACCATTCGTATTCTCAGCGCACCCGGTTCATCCCCGATGAACTGCTGAAGTTCTTTGAATGCATTACCCCAGCACGCGCAAAAGCGGGCGAATCGGCGGAAGGCCCTGCTACGGGGGTGTCGACCGCGGACATTCGCAAGCGAATTGGCAAGATGTGGGCGTGACAGATCTGAACCATGCAAAATGCAATGTCGAATGAACGGCCACTGATCCTGTTGCCCGGCTTGGGAGCGGACGCGCGGATGTTTTCGTCGCTGGCGACCGGATTGCCGCCGATTGTGACTCCACGATGGATCGAGCCGCATCGAGGCGAATCGCTGGTTGATTACGCACGCAGGTTTGCTGAAGTCATTGACCCCGGTCGCCCCTTTTACATTGGAGGAGCATCATTTGGTGGTGTGATGGCTCAGGAAGTTGCTGCGTTATTACCAAACGTCCGGGGTTGCTTTGTCATTGGAAGTACATGTTCCGACAAGTCACGGCCGTGGCGGATTCGGGTCCTGCTTCCGATCACACCACTGGTTGGAATCCTTCCGCGACTTGCTCCATGGATTGTCAGACTTACGGGTCGGTGGCTGCGCCCTGCCACCCGCGGAGTCTTGATGCAATTGTCCGACACGGACCCAAAGTTTCTCAGTTGGGGTGCTGGTGCAATCCTTCGCTGGAAACCTTCAGAAGCCGTCGCCCGAGTCCCTGTCTGTCAGATTCACGGCAGCCGCGACCTTGTCTTCCCTGTTGGTTTGACGAACCCGGACTACACAGTTCCGGGAGCAGGACACCTGATTGCCATCACTCATCCGAAGGAGGTCAGCCAAATCATCCGCCAGCAGATTGAAAAATCCGCCCAAGCCGACACTGGCCATTAATTGGTCACACCCAGATTTGGGTGCCATTTTACTGGCGTGTTGAAGGTTCTTCGGCACCCGCAAATCGCCCTCATATTCCGACGCTACCGACTACTGCACAGGCACTTACGATACTTCTGCAACACCAGATCCCCCATCGTTTTCCCGGTCGGCCACGAATGAAAAAAGCCGAATTGCGAACCGGCTTCGTGATTAGAGGCGTCACGCTTGATATTGGCGGGCATTGGGAATAAACTCACCGACCCTGAGTTTTGCGGGGCAGTTGTGTCTCCCAAGCACGGGGCCGTCGTAGTTGTGTGACATTGATGATCGGGTATTCTGACGATGCCGACAATTAATCAGTTGATTCGTAAGCCTCGCAAGCATCAGCCTGTCCGGACAAAGACTCCGGTTCTGGAGGGGTGTCCCCAGAAGCGCGGCGTGTGTTTGCTCGTTAAGACAGTAACCCCGAAGAAGCCAAACTCGGCACTGCGAAAAGTGGCCCGTGTTCGGTTGTCGAACGGAAAAGAAATCACAGCGTACATTCCGGGTGAAGGCCACAACCTGCAGGAACACTCGATCGTGCTCGTGCGCGGTGGTCGTGTTCGCGACCTTCCCGGGGTTCGCTATAAGATCATTCGCGGTGTGCTGGACACGCTGGGCGTTGCCAAGCGAATGCAGGCCCGAAGCCGTTACGGTACCAAGCGAGCCAAGTAATTCGGCTGGCCTTGAGTCCGTGTCTATTTGGTCTGTTACGGTTCACACCGTTGCCTGAAGAATACAAAGTTCGTCGTTTTTTGGAGGGGTTTTCATGGCTGACCGCTTTACAGCCAGCCGTTCGCAGTTGATGCCAGATGCCCGATACGGATCGAAATTGGCGTCCAAGTTCATCAATTGTCTGATGAAGGACGGCAAGAAGAGCATCGCTCAGTCGACGTTTTACTCGGCCATGGATCTGATCGCGGAAAAGTTTCCCGAACGACCAGCCATTGAAGTCTTCACGACGGCTGTCGAAAACTGTCGTCCGTCGATCGAAGTCCGCTCCAAGCGCGTCGGTGGTGCGAACTATCAGGTTCCGACCCCGGTCAATTCCAAGCGACAGCAGACGCTGGCTATCCGCTGGTTGCTGGAAGCCTGCCGCGACAAGAAGGGGCGTCCAATGGACCGCCGCCTGGCTGACGAATTGATGGCTGCGTTCCGCCGTGAAGGTGCCGCAATCACCAAGCGTGAAAACGTCCACCGCATGGCCGATGCGAACAAGGCGTTTGCACACTTCGCCTGGTAGTCGTCACGACAAGCAGTTGACTGCACTGAACAATAAAAGAGCCCCGATGTCCGGGGCTCTTTTCGTTGGATCTGACGACCTCTGCTCTCGACGACTTGAGAGCGGGAATCGCTGGGCCATGGCAGGCCACGCGGGTAACGATCTCCCGGCTGCCTACAATCGCAACTTCAAGCCACACGACCTTGTCGAGGACTCCAAAGTCGTGGCACCCAGCAGGCTGTCGATGTTCACAATCCGTCTGATCAATTGAGATCAACAGAATCAACGGCTTCGAACTGCGCCGTTAGCCGACTGACCGCCTCTTCGGCATTCATGTTGAAAAGGGCTTTTCCCCCGGTTCCCCAGTTCCCCTGGTGAAAGTGGAAAACGGCGACGGCGTCGCGAACTGTCCCCACGGCTGCAACGTCCTCCATATCACCACCTTCGACGGCTTCAAAACGGATATTGATGCCGGCAAAAGCGGTAATCAGTCCCGTGTCTCGCTCTCGAGCAAAACTGACGGCGTCCAGCCATTCGCAATCGAGCCAGCGCAGGCCTCGCGGCTTTCCGATCGATTTCGCCATGTCAAAGAATCTGGCTTCGAGCTGTTCTCGCTGAACCCGGAACTGCTTCAGTGCCGTCTGAGCCTCTCGCTTCCGAAGAGACCTGACCAGCGG
This sequence comes from uncultured Schlesneria sp., assembly GCA_963977965.1. GTDB lineage: Bacteria > Planctomycetota > Planctomycetia > Planctomycetales > Planctomycetaceae > Schlesneria. The sequence goes on along the minus strand of CAXBSB010000018.1, from coordinate 3,157 downwards.
ATTTGCTCCGAATGCGACGACGGCCAACAAAACCAGCGCTATTCCTGCTCCCCAGATCCAGAACACGATCCAATTCTCCACTGCAGTACACCGTCAAAGCCCACGCTACGGGATTCTATCACCGTCAGGTTTGCCGAAGTAGTGGGCAACAGGGTTGCTGATGGTTGCCCTCAGTTCGCGTTGTGCCGTAAAGTGGCGACTGCAGCGGTTGACTCGATCCCTAGAATCTGAAAAGGTGATTTCGGTGCAAGCAAAGATTGTTCTTCTTCCCGGTGATGGAATTGGTCCGGAAGTTGTCGCTCAGGGAGAGCGAGTTCTGAATCTGGTCGCTCAAAAGTTCGGCCATACATTCCAGTACACAACCTGCCTCATCGGCGGCTGTGCGATCGATGCCTGCGGTGAACCGCTGCCAGACGCAACACTCGCCGCATGCCGGGAATCCGACGCAATTCTGCTGGGGGCAGTCGGGGGACCGAAGTGGGATGACCCCACCGCCAAGACTCGTCCAGAGGCTGGTCTGCTGAAGATTCGCAAGGAACTGGGGCTGTTTGCGAACCTGCGACCGATCTTTGTGTCACCTCATCTCGTTGGTTCATCTCCGCTGCGACCTGAAATCGTTGCCGGAACCGACATCCTGTTCTTCCGCGAACTGACCGGGGGCCTCTACTTCGGCAAGTCCGGAAAAGAGACCAACGCAGACGGCAGCGAGACGTCATACAGCACGATGATTTACAGCACTCATGAAGTGGAGCGAATCGTTCGCCTTGCTGCCCAGGCCGCACGTGGTCGAAAGAAGCGAGTCACTTCGGTCGACAAAGCGAACGTCCTGGAAGTTTCACGACTGTGGCGACGCGTCTTTGAGCGAGTCATGAAAGAAGAGTTCCCCGATGTCCAGTACGAAAACGTCCTGGTCGATGCCATGGCGATGTACCTGGTCGCTCGCCCCAAATCTTTCGACGTTGTTGTGACCGAGAACATGTTTGGCGACATCCTGACCGACGAAGGATCTCAATTGCCAGGTTCCATGGGGATGCTTCCATCCGCGTCGGTTGGTTCTTCCGGCCCCGGCCTTTACGAACCGATTCACGGCTCAGCTCCTGACATTGCCGGTAAGGGAATTGCCAATCCGCTGGCCACGATCCTGGCGGCGGCAATGCTGCTGCGACATTCGTTGAAGCTGGAATCAGAAGCGGTTGCCATCGAACAGGCGGTGGATCGAGTTCTTGCCAAGGGATATCGAACGGCCGATCTGGCGGCGGGTGGCCCCAGCGTGGGAACCGTCGAAATGGGCCGACTGGTCCTGGCAGAAATGGGTTGAAAGTAAGCGATGCAACGGCTGACTGTGGCTCCCAAACGACGTTATCTCGTTCGGTTCAATCCGAAACGGGTTCCTCACCTGTTCACCGATGTCTTGATCATCGGTGCCGGGATTACGGGGATTCGAGCGGCACTGGCCGTTGATCCAAAGCTCGAAGTTGTACTGGCAACCAAGGACGTCATCAGTCAGTCCAACAGCGCGTATGCTCAGGGGGGGATCGCGGGGGTCTTCGATCCCCTCGACGATTTTGCCAATCACGTTGCAGACACGATGGCGGCTGGCAAAGGTCTCTGTAATCGAGACATCGTCGAGACTGTCATTCACGAAGCACCCGACCGAATTCGTGAACTGGTGACTTACGGCGCAGTATTCGACCGGGCCGATGGTGAAATCGCTCTCACTCAGGAAGGTGGCCACAGTCATCGGCGTGTCGTCCATGCTCTCGGGGATGCGACCGGCAAGGAAGTGATGCGGGCACTGATCGACCGCATCCAGCGCGAACCGCAGATCGCCACCTGGGAAAAGACTTTCACGATCGATCTGCTGACGCATGACGGAGAATGTCGCGGGGCACTCGTCTGGAATGCGGATCACGGAAAAACGTTTGTCTGGGCGAAGCAGACGATTCTGGCGACGGGTGGAGCGGGCCGCCTGTTTCGCGAAACAACGAATCCAGAAATTGCCACTGCTGATGGACAAGCGATGGCATTCCGTGCGGGAGCGGAATTGCGGGACATGGAGTTCATGCAATTCCACCCGACGGTTCTGTACATCGCCGGAAGCTCACGCCATTTGATCTCGGAAGCGGTTCGTGGAGAAGGAGGTCTGCTTCGCGACTGTCATGGACATCGGTTCATGCCGGACTACGATCCCGCAGCAGAATTGGCACCGCGCGATATTGTCAGCCGGTCGATCACACGACAAATGGAAAAGACTCGCCACCATTGCGTGTACCTCGATCTGACTCATTTGGATAAATCACTGGTCCAAGAGCGATTCCCGCATATCGGACAGGTGTGTGCTGAGTTCGGTCTGGATCTGACTCGCGACCAGATTCCCGTACGCCCGGGTGCACACTACATGATCGGTGGCCTGACCGTTGACGCCGAGGCTCGAACGACACTGCCGCGATTGTGGGCTGCAGGGGAAGTGGCATCGAGTGGTCTGCATGGTGCCAATCGACTGGCCAGCAACAGCCTGCTGGAAGGTCTTGTCTTCGGCCTGCGAGCAGGCCGAAACGCGTCTGCTGCCGCGGCAGGTGAAACAGACAGCTTTACAGCACTGCCATTGGTCACGGATCACTCACCCGCTCAGCCTCACGACGCCGGATTGAAACTCGACGACCTTCTTAATTCGCTCAATAGCGAAATGTGGCGCAACGTCGGTATCGAAAGATCTGCCGAGGGATTGGAAGCGGCGCTGCAGCAGGTGGAGTTCTGGGACCGGTATGTCGGTCCTCGCGAATTCAACAACACCCAGGGTTGGGAGTTGCAGAATATGATGCTGGTTGCCCGCCTGATGATCCGGGCAGCACAGCTTCGCAAGGAAAGCCGGGGCACTCACCACCGCAGCGATTTCCCCGAGACCGATCCGCAGCAGGCTGAGCACATTCCGATGACAGCATCGTAGTGGGACTCAACGCGGGTAACGATTTTTGAAACTCCAATGCTCTATGGGCAACGAACTAAGATCGCAGCACTTTCCCTTTCGTGCTTTTCGAGACCTTCGTGGTAGATCACTCGTCCTTCGCTAGAGCGCATCTCAGTTAAGTGTAGCGGTTCTCTCAGCGTTCCCCGCGTCCTCTGCGTTTCTACTTCTTCTCGGGTGTCGGGGTCAGGG
>CAXBSB010000017.1:0-54931 GCA_963977965.1 uncultured Schlesneria sp. | reverse complement strand
CGCATTTTCAGACTTTCCAACTTCCTGTGACTTCGTCACCCCGGTAGGCTCAGAGCAGCCAACCGGGGGCACCCGGCCCATCGTCCCCGCCGACACGCCTTCACTGATCGTATTGTCCGCAAGCAGTGGACTATTCGAGGTCGAAGAGTTGGGAGCCATTCAGGATATGCTGGATGATTATCATGGCACGAAGGTCAGCAACGGCCACCAGATTGTGGCTTACGACGAGGGAGGGACACTGCTCGGCATCGCCTACTTTTGTCCGAAAGAGTTCACGGACAGAGTTTGGGAGTTGTTGATGATCGCCGTGGACCCCGCTCGCCATCTTCAGATCGGCTCTCGAATGCTGCTGGCAGTCGAAGAAGCGATTAAGACTGCGAATGGTCGATTGCTGTTAATCGAGACGAGCGACAAGTCGAGCTTTGAGCGAACACGTCAGTTCTACCGCAAGCACGGATATTCCGAGGTTTCCCGCGTCTCCGACTACTTTACGGACCGTGACGGGTAGGCGTCGTTCGTTAAGCGGAGGTAACACTTAAAGGATCTCAAGTAAATGAAAATCGGTTTACAAGCATGGGGAAGCGAAGGAGACATCCAACCTTTTACTGCACTTGCGGCAGGACTGGTGAAGGCAGGTCATTCGGTAACTCTGGTTGTGACGGACAACATCGGTAGGGATTACAGCGAACTTGCGAAGCGATTCGGCTATCGACTTATTTCAGTGTCGAACCCTGAAATGCCGTCTGCTGAAGCAGCGGATAAGGTTTGGCGACAGATCATTGAACTCGGCAATCCAATCAAACAAGCCGAACTGGTCATGAAATACGGGTTTGATCCTGTTGTCGAACCGATGTACGCCGCCGCCGTGAAGTTGTGCGAAGAAAACGAGGCGGTCGTCGGGCATTTCTTCGTTTATCCGTTGCGTGTGGCTGCTGAGAAGTCCAGTGTGCCAATGGCGACAGTCAATATCGTTCACAATTGCATCCCTTCGTCGTGGGTTTGTCCCCCTGGAATCCCAAACCTTGGGCGTTGGTCATATGGACTTGGCTGGCGACTGGTGCGAACAATGGTGAACCGGATTTTCCTTCCAAGGGTGAATTTACTGCGTTCTCGTGAAGGGCTTTCACCAGACAAGGACGTAATGACGCAAACGTGGGCTTCCGACAAAATCAATCTGGTTGCTGTCAGCCCCCAGATTTGTAAAGCACCACCGGATTGGGAGTCCCGGCATCGAATCTGTGGTTTTCTCAATCCCCCAGCGAATCTGATGACCGACGATTTGCCGGATGGCTTGGACAGTTTTCTGTCGGCGGGAAGTCCACCGATCTATATGACTTTTGGAAGCATGTTAATCAACAACCAAGACTATCTCTCGGAAGTGGCAGAGATTTGGGAACAAGAAGTTCGGCGAGCGGGTTGTCGTGCAATCCTTCAGCTACCCTGGGGCGACTTCCCCTCATTGTCAGCAAACCCAGACGTTTTTCTTGTGCGCCGCTGCCCGTACAAGAAAGTGTTTCCACGTTGCTCTATGGTAATTCACCACGGAGGAGCAGGAACAACGCAGTCCACTCTTCTGGCTGGCCGACCGTCAATTATCGTCGCACACGTCTCGGATCAATTCTTCTGGGGAAGTGAACTCGAACAACTTGGGGTTGGTGGCAAGACCCTTCGCCGAAAGGGACTGACTTCCAGGCAATTGTCAAACGGCATCCTCAGAGTTCTCGGTCGCCCGGAGATGGAGGAACGTGCCAAGAGTCTTGGCAAAATGATGAGCGTCGAAGGCGGTGTTGCAACAGCTATTCAGTTGATCGAGCAAACCTTCAGGGGCTAAGTTCCAGGCGGCGTTAAGCCGGACGTATCTCGCCACGCACGGCCGTTAAGTCGTCAACCCGAAATTGCCAGACGAGGATTTCGCCGAGGCCGTTCGCACCGCTCATTCGACGACTGGAACAAAGGTCCGACCTTCAACTTGTTTCACTTTTTTCATCTGTTTCACCGATCAGTGAAATCAGCATAAAAAGTGAAAGTCGCTGTTTCACCGAGTAGTCGACCGTGGGCTGCTCGTAAAAAAACAGACCAGCCTTCACTACAAGAAGGATGGTCTATTGTTGCAACGAGGTCGAGTCGGTGATGCCCTGTTTGGCGGAATCCCCGAAACCTTGATTCACACAAGCCATTGACTTGTGAAAACAGCGGCTACCGGTCGATCTCGCCCATCACGATGTCCAGCGATCCGACGATTGCCGGGATGTCGGCGATCAGGACGCCCTGGCACAGAGGGCCGGTGACTGACAGATTGCAGAAGCAGGAGCTTTTGGCTCGAGCCCGGAAGGGTTCTCCGTCGCCGTCTCCGATCACGTAGAAACCCATCTGGCCGCGTGGGCATTCGGTTTCCAGGTAGACTTCATCTGCTGGAAGCTTCGTGTTCATCTTGAACGGAACGCGATGCTCTCCCTTGGCACTTGGATAGCGATCCAATGCCTGGCGGACGATTTCGATCGACTGAGCGACTTCCATCATGCGGACGAAGAATCGACACCAGTTGTCGCCCAGCACAACTTCGCGAGGAAGCTTGCCAAATTCGGGATCGCCGAACGGTGCGACCGGGATCTTGTACTTGTAACCTTCGTACATCCGCGTGTAGATCGGCTCACCGTCTCGTCGCAGATCGTGATCGACACCGCTGCCGCGAAGAACCGGGCCGGTGCAGCCGTAGCTGATCGCCATTTCCCGCGTCAGAATTCCCAGGTTCGCAGTTCGCTTGATGAAGATTTGATTGCGAGTCAGCAGTGTATGGTATTCTTTGATCCGTGGAGCCATCCAGTCGAGGAACATCCGGAGCGCATCGGCCCATTGCAGTTGCATGTTCGGATTGCGGCCGGTCAGTTGAGCCAAACCAGGCGGAATCGTGATTTCACCTGGAAGATCGTGAGTCGCTCCGCCGATCGTCAGGTAGCTGTAGGTCAAGCGAGCCCCGCAGGCCTCTTCGAACAGGTCGAGGATGATTTCGCGTTCGCGGAAGGCATACAGGAACGGACTGAAGGTCCCCAGATCCAGACCATATGCACCCATCCCAACCAGATGGCTGGCAATGCGGTTCAATTCCGAAATGATGACTCGCAGCGTCATCGCCTTTTCGGGGACTTCCATGCCGAGGAGTTTTTCGACAGCCAGGCTGAACCCGAGGTTCATGTTCATGGCGGCCAGATAGTCCATCCGGTCGGTATAGGGAATCCATTGTGGAGGCGAAAGGTTCTCACCGATCTTTTCGGCACAGCGATGCAGGTAGCCGATATGCGGAGTGACTTCGTGAATGATTTCGCCGTCGGTCTTGAGCAGCAGACGAAGCACGCCGTGCGTACTGGGGTGCTGCGGGCCCATGTTGACGAGCATCTCGTCAGTACGGACATCGAATTCGACGATGCGAGGATCTTCGAGGGTCAGGCTCATGGTCTTCTCAGTGATTCGGGCTTGCTGTGTGATGACTGAACCGGACGCTATCACGCTTTGGCTGAAGGTCGAATCCGATAATCAGGTTGTCACGCCGTGCAATGCATCCAAAAATGTTCAAAAAAGGGATCGTTACTTCCCGCGAACTCCGTGGTATTCCAATGGAAACTCGTAATCTTTGCGCAGCGGGTGACCTTCCCAGTCTTCCGGACAAAGGATCCGGCGAAGGTTGGGATGGCCTGTGAATTCGATACCGACAAGGTCATAGGCTTCACGCTCGTGCCAGTCAGCGATGCCCCAGACATGCGAAACGGTGGGGACGCGAGGCAGGCTGCCAGCCTTGCCGTCGTTCCAGCGTGGCACCTTGACCTTCAGCTTGCAAAAGTGCTTGTGAGTGTAGCTGTAGAGGTGATAGACGACTTCGACGTGAGGCTCGCAGGGCGTCTTCTTTTTCGCGTCGGTTTCGAGCCAGTCGGATCCACACAGATCGTTGAGTGCATCCAGAGCCAGATCCGGGTCGTCATGAACGAATGCAGCGACATCGGCAATCCGATCGGCGGCCACTTCGATCCAGGGATCTTTGACTCCAGTCTTCAGTTCGCGAATGGCTTCGCCACCGAACTTGTCGACCAGACGTTGGTGAATCTCTTCAATACGCATCAGTCGTTCCTGAGGATCGAGTCGTTGACCCGTTTGCAATGTGTTTTTGAATCAGCAACTTGTCCGGGTTTTAACTGGCTTGAGCGGCAGTACGCTGGACGTTGGCAGAACCGGTTCCAGCAGACGGCACCATCTTGCTTTGACGAGCCATGGTCCGGACCCACTCCAGATCACCCCGTTTCCAGACATACGCGAATCCAACGAGGAGCACCGCGAAGAAAACGGCAACATCGACAACGCCAGCCCAAGCCAGATTCAATGCGGTCGTGGGATTGATCGCCTGATCGGCTGTCAAACTGCCCGGTGGCAAGCTCATCAACTGTTCACTCAATGCGACCCGGTCGTTCGAGGCGAGTTGAGTGTCGGTCAACTGAACGGCGTTTCCATAGATCGCAGCCCAGGGGAAGAAGAAGACGACTTCCACATCGAAAATGATGAACAGCAACGCGACGACGTAAAATCGCAGGTCGAACTGGATATAGCTGCTGCCGATCGAGGGCTCACCACACTCGTAGGCGGAGTCCTTTTCGGTGTTGGGGAGGCGAGGGCGAACCAGACGGCCGAGTACCAACGGTGCCAGCAGGAACCCAATGGTCACCAGCGTGAATACCAGAAAATGGCCAACAACTTCTGTCATTTTTCGTGTTTCTTTGAGTTGCCGTCGAAGCCTGTGGAACTAATTTCGCTGTGCCAACTTTGATCTTAGAGACAAGATTAACTTGTCTGCTACCTTCTAACTCGCTGTATCTTCACCCGCTCGTTCTTCCGCAGCAGGTTCTTCAATCCGTTGACGCCCTTGAAATCCAGCGTCATGTGTGTGCCAGTATTCCACGGCCGCTTCACCCTGCTTCCAGCAGAGATAAACTTCCTGCCCGTTGATGACAGCCGGGAAATCGACCAGTCCCATCACAGGATCTTTGAATTCAACGCCGAGTTCGGCCAGTTCTTCAACGAACCCTTCTAGCTTTTCGACGTCCTTTTCCAGTTCCGTTCGGATCTGATCGACTTCTTCGCTGTAGGGATCGTCCTGTTGAGCTTTTCCCGTCGAGCCGCGTCGCATGCCGTTCAGGCGTTGTTCCCGTTCGCGCACGTCACTGTACAGTTCGACGATGTCCTGCACGATTGCGCGAACCAGCGGCAAGGCCTTATTGGCGGATGCCACGGTGAACACTGTGCGAGGAGCAAGCTTGGCGCTCATGAACCAACCACCCTTTCGGATCATCCGTGAGACATACCACCACCGCAGCAGTTCCATTACTGCCGCGCCCCGAAGGGAATTATTCTTCCTTGGCAGTGAACTGGAAGGGGCTTGGTTCCCCTTTCACCCAAACCGGTTCGTACAAGACCTTTGATTCCGCAACCACGGTCGGATTCAACGTCGCCTGACCCCACGCCGTTTCCAGCGGAAGCTTGGCGTAATCCACGATGCATCCGTCGCGGCTGTAACAGCTGAGATCGTGGTTCGATCCCATGAAGATGCAGTCGACCGGACAAGGTTCAACGCACAGTGCACAAAACATGCACTTGGTGTAGTCGATCGTAAAGCCGTTGACGCGGAACCCTTTACCAACCGGGCTCTTTTCTTTCTCGATGTAGATGCAGTCGACCGGGCATGCCACGGCGCACTTTTCGCAACCGATACATGTCGTCAGATCGAATCGATGAAACCCGCGATAGCGAGCCTTCACGGGCACCGGAACTTCAGGATACTCAAAGACTTCGGTAAACGTCTTGCGGCGGTAGGTCCACAGCATCGTCCGCATGGTCACCCACATGCCGGCGATCAGGGTCGAGACAGCAACCCACACATTTCGCAGCCATTCGCCAAAATTCCACAACCACTGCATGGTTGGCTCACTGAAAAAAGAGACTCGCCACAACGAATCCGCAGGGTTCCGAAGACTCCGGAACCAAGTCCAGGCGGATACTTTTTCGACGCAGAATCGCCCCGGATTATAGGCTGCGCAGGGACCAAAGCAAGCGACTTGAACAGTGTACGGTTTCCCACAAATGGGAGTCACCAAACGTGAAGCGACTTTTCAACTGTTGGCCAAAGTTCCATCAAAACGGCGTGTCGCTGAAATCCGGCCACAAACACCCCATCGTGATCGTTTGGAGGTCTGATCTCCAGACCGAATCCTTGCCCTGATCCCTTCAGTGGCTCACAATGTTCCCTCTGCTGGATGTGAGTTTCTCTCGAATTCGAAGTTGCCCCTATGCACCAATTCCGCCTGGCTGTTGCCGTTCGGTGTTTTCGTCAGTCGCTGATGGAGTCGCTGAAGTCCGCCCGAAACCTGAATGTGGACGGAATTCAGTTCGACGTGCGCAATGAAGTCGTCGCATCGGAACTGACGGAAACTGGCCGAAAGCAATTGCTCCACAGGATTTCCGAATTAGGGCTGACGATTGCCGGAACGTCATTCCCGTTGACTCGACCGCTGACCGATCCACAGGAAATCGATCGAAGCGTTGCCGAATTACGGAACGCGATGACGTTTGCGTACTCTCTGAAAGCGAAAACCTTGTGCTGTAAGGTGGGTCGAATCCCGGAAGATCGCAACGGAAAGCCTCGTCAGTTGCTCCTGGAAGTCCTCAACGATCTGGCCGCACACTCGAATCATGTCGGAACGGTCTTGTGTATCACTCCGACGAATGATTCGGCCGAGGACCTGCTGGCGCTGACCAACGAAGTGAACGCGGGCCCGATCGGGATCGATTTTGACCCGGCACATTTCGCAATCACCGGGCGATCGAGTACCGAGGCGCTTAGAACTCTGCATGCGGTCACGATGCACGTACAACTGCGTGACGGCTTTCGCGGGTTCGATGGGGGTGGCCAGGAGGCGACTGTCGGCAGCGGAGTGATCGACTGGATGGAACTGCTCGCCGTGTTGGGCGAGATCGACTATCAAGGCTGGCTGACGGCGATTCGCAATCAGGGCGACAATCGCGCGAACGATATCGAACGAGCTATCAAATACACGCGCAACCTGCTGATCGGGGGATGAACCTCGCCGGGAGGGCGAAGCGGCGAGCTCCTGCTGTGCCGCTTAAGCAATTGGCGCACATCGACTTAGTTTAGCGGCTCGGCGGGAGCCTCGCCCTCCCATCGCAGAACCCCCGCTTGAGCACTGACAAACTACTACAGCTTCTTCAAGATCTCGGCCGCGCGCTTTTCGAATAATCCTTGCCATTCCGGAGCCAGGATACAGTCGCTGTCCTCCTGAGCTCCGCCGACATTTAGCAGTTGTTCTGTCGTCGGTGCGTAATAGATGTAGCCATTCGTATATCCCGCGACAAAAGTGCGTGGATGAGGCGATCCCTTTTTGATGTTCAGGCCGATCTGAACAGTCAACTCACCAGGGAACGTGATCAGCGTGAATTCACCGATTCTGAGCCCCACGACTTCGACGTCGAGAGTCCGTTTCCCCGCAGCGATGTTCTCTGCCTGATGCCGTTTCAACAATGCCAGGTTGGTCTGCAACCGGGTCAGTTCTTCCATGGTCCGGATGTTCTCAATGTACTGCTTCATGTTACGACGATTGTCAGCGTCGAGCTTCGTCATGTCGGGTCGCTCCTGCTTTTCTTCGAGCAGATAACGATGTGAATAGTACGATGGAAACTCGGGCGCCAGGTTGTACTTCACGACCATCGGAAGAAATGTCTTCAGGTTGAGAGTCGTCCCTTTCAGCGAATTCAATAGTCGGATCTGTTCTGCCTCCAATGCGGCAATTCGATCAGCGACGTCAGCGCGAGGCAGCGTCAATGTTTCGTTGATCACAACGAGTATCGGGTCGGCCTGGCTGGTCGTCTGTTTCAGTCCTTTCAATGTGCTGAGCCCCAGGAGATTGCCGAGTGGTTCGGCATCACGAGGCGTGTCGACACCCTTGTAGCCGATGGGATTGATATCTCCACCGCACCCCTGAATAAACAGCGCCACAGCCCCATCGCTCAGGTTGTCTTCGATAACTCTCGATGCGAATCCTGTGATATCTGCGGTGTTTCCTCCGTTGGGAACCCCCTGGATTGGATGGCAGGCAAAGTTGTAGATGACAGCGACAGTCTGACCGTCCGCCCGGTCCAGCCGAAGAATTCCGATTTGCGGATCAATCGGGCCAATCGACGCGACATCTTCGTCAGCAGGCATAGAGTAGGCGTGCCGGACATCCACTTCCTTCCCGTTTTTCAACTTCAGCCGACGATTCTCCATGATCCGGTTTTCGTGGCCAACGCCGACACCGACTTTCACGGGGACGAGGTTCTGGTGAGCAGTCTTGATGGCCTGAACCGTTCTCTGGTCCACGTCATTGCAGACCACCCCATGGCAATGACTGGCATTGATCAGGATGTTTGAGTGTTTGACCTTCAAATCTCGTTCAACTTGCGAACGAACTTTTCCAAGATAGTCGTTCTTGATATGCCCGATTTCTCCAATGGCGACGGCATCGACCGCGACGATCACCGCAGTCGTATCACCTGATTTCACCACAAGTGCGCGGGCATACAGCCGATCATTGACCGGACCAGCTTCGACGTTGGTGATGTCGACCTTTGCTGCCCCCGCCATGAGGTCGGCCGCAGCGACGGACTGGGTCGAGCATGAAAGCACACAAGTTAGCAGTGCGACACAGCAGAGACCGCGGCACAGGCTGGGAAACAGGAACAGGGTATTCAGCATGTCACATTCCTTCGTACAGGATGCGGTCTGGAAGCAATTGCCTCTTTTGCCACGGGCTGCGAGCGATTGACCATAGTGCTGTCCTGGCGACATCGTCAAGAAACGGTCCGTGAAAAACGCGAACGAGGAAACGGCGAATCCGTTGGATTCACCGTTTCCTCGCTCTGTTTCACTCGGACCGCTTGCAGCGGTTCCAATGTTACTTCTTCTCTTTTGGCTTGGCTTTTTCAATCACGCCAGCGAATGTTCCACCGTGGTCCCCGTGCTGCCAAGTTCCCGCATAGCGATTCCCGTAGAACATGACGCGCGATGTAAAGGTGCCGACGCCCGGAATGGTCAAATCTGTCAGTGAGAGGATCGGGGTATCGTCAGCCCAGTAGACAGGAATCGAAATTGGAATGTCGACTTCATTACCACCGGCTTTCATCGTGGCGGTGATGACCCACCCGTTATCACTCACTTTTTCCGCAGAAACGATCTTGTAACGGTCAGGCTTTGAGCCTTCTTTGCCATCGGTGGTGAAGGTCCCCACCAGCGTCGCGCCGGACAGCTTTTCAGCGAACTCCTTTTCCAGAGTCGCTCGATCTGCTTTCGCAGGCTTGGGATCGGCTGCAATCAGCGGAGCGACCAGTCCACACAACAGCACGAGGGGCAGCAATCGGTGCATTTCACGTTCTCCTTTACGTTTCGTTCAACAGGTTTGCAGGCAATTGAAGTCAGTTGACCAGCAGATTTTCATCTCACCCGAACTGTGTTACACCCAACAGTATTACTCCTGGCGTTCCAGCACATACAAGGCACTATCGGCGCGGACGTTGGAACCCCATGCTCCGATTGCCGCCTGGCCATGAATGATGGGAATCTCTCTGACGATGCGGATCTTCATCTGCTGACAAAGGTCGCGGAAATCGAGCATCGACATGAAGTGCAGGTTTGGTGTGTTGTACCAGTCGTAGGGGAGTGATCCTGTCACGGGCGCCCGACCGTGAAGCAGGATCTGCACCCGGATTCGCCAGTGACCATAATTGGGGACCAGCACAACAGCACGCGTGGCAACTCGCAACATCCGCTGCAACAGGTTTTGAGGATGTCGGACCTGTTGTAACGTCTGGCTCAGGACTGCGAAGTCGAAAGAGTGCTCCGGGATTTCGTCCAAGCCTTCATCCAGGTCGGCCTGGATGACGGGCATCCCTTTGCTGATCGATTCCACGACTCCACGATGGTCCAGTTCGATTCCCTGAACCGAGCATTCGGCTTCATCACGCAAGCGACAGAGCAATCGTCCGTCACCACAACCAAGGTCCAGAACGCGGCTTCCCCGTCCGATCTGATCCATGATCAATCGGTCCGTCAAAGCAGCAGTAGGATCGGGAACTCCGTAGCGCATGGCATTTATTCGTCAGGAAAAGTCATTAAAAATCAACACGGATGCGTCAGCACGTTGGGCGTCACAGCAGTACTTTCACCGAACATCGCGAACTCTGCGATATGTCTCCAATAACAGCGGGGTCACCAGTTCCTCGAGCTGTTCAATTTCAATCAGGAACGAATCGTGCCCGAAGACGCTCTCCAGTTCCAGGTACGTCACATGCCGTCGCGTATCGACCAGCGCCGTCACAATCTCTTTACTTTGACTCGATGGGAACAGCCAGTCGGTATGGTAAGACGTAATCAGGAACCGGGCGTTTGTTCGACCAAGAGCCTTCTGGAGTGAGCCGTAGCGCTGAGTCAGATCGAAATAGTCCATCGCCCGCGTCAGGTAGAGGTAACTGTTCGCATCGAAGCGTTCGATGAATCGCTTTCCCTGGTAGTGCAAGTAACTTTCAATTTTGAATTCGGTTTCGCGCTGCAGATCGTAGGCCAGGTGGTCACTATGCTGCAGATCCCGCCCGAATTTGCGTTCGATCGAGGCTTCGGAAAGATAGGTGATGTGAGCCACCATACGCGCCAGGGCCAGACCGAAGCGAGGTCCGACTTCGCCATACTTGGAGGGTTCGTCTCCGTAATAGTCACCATTCTGAAACTGCGGGTCGGCCGTAATTGCGCGGCGGCCGACTGCGTTGAAGGCAATTCCCTGAGCCGAAAGCTTTGCAGCCGACGCCAGGCAGATCGCGCTGCGGGCCATTTCGGGATAGCGTGCGACCCAGTCGAGCACCTGCATCCCGCCAAGACTGCCGCCCACAATCCCCAGCAGTGTTTCAATTCCCAGGTGACGGACCAGAGCCGCGTGGACTTCGACCATGTCGCCAACAGTGATGAATGGGAACCTCAGGCCATAGGGCTGACCGGTCGCAGGATTCCGGCAGCTTGGTCCGGTTGTCCCCTGGCATCCCCCCAGGACATTCGCACAAATCACAAAATAGTGATTTGTATCCAGGGCTTTCCCCGGCCCGACCAATCCGTCCCACCATCCGAACTTGCGGCTGTCGACACTGTGCTTACCTGCCACGTGAGCATCGCCCGTCAGCGCATGACAGACGTAAATGGCGTTGTCACGCTCCGGCGTCAATTCACCGTATGTTTCGTAGGCAACAGTAATTGGGCCAAGTTGCTGACCTCCTTCCAGCGTCAGGGGATGAGGAGGTTCAAACAAAGTTGCATATTGGGTCTGGACGATTCCAACGGATTTGGCGTCCGTCGTTTCGGGCTGGGCGATTTCAGAAGCCATCGCAACACGGGCTCTCTAAGGCAAGATCCGGGTACGGGTAAACAATCGGCCCGATTATAGGCATGTCGACAGCCGATGGGTACGGTGCGGAACGGGAATCAGGTAATGGCTCGGTCTGAACAGTCGATGCGGTCGGATTTGGCTCCAGTCATTCCGCTGACAAATTGTGAGACCGAACTTCCCAGGGATTACCTGAAACGATTAACCTGTTGATCCCGACCGCTAATTCTGCCGATGAGATGTTGTCAGTCTTCCCGCCCGAATCGCTGCCGAGAGTTCCTTCCATGAATGAATCTTCCCTGTTCGGTTCGATGTCCCGTCGAAAAGCTTTGCAGGTCGGTTCCGTCGGCGTTCTGGGCCTGTCGCTCCCTCAGTGGATGGCCCTGCAGGCTCACGCGGCCTCCAGTGGTGTGAAACCTGCTGCAAAGAATGTCCTGGTGATTCTGGAGCAGGGTGGAATGTCCCAGATGGACACCTGGGACCCGAAGCCATTCGCCCCGGTTGACCATCGCAGCCCTTTCAAGCCGATTTCGACGTCGGCACCCGGCATGCAGTTCACCGAACTGTTGGCACATACGTCCCGAGTGGCGGATAAGCTGGCCGTGGTTCGTTCGATGAGGCACCCCAAGTCAGGAGCCAACGGGCATCCCGATGGAACTCAGTACATGCTCTCGGGGTCCCACCCGAACAGCCCGCTGGAGATGCCCGATATTGGCTGCATCGCCACGAAGATCGTGGGGACTGAATGTCGCGATCTGCCTCCCTACATCATGGTTCCTGGTAACAGTGAACAGAACGCATCTGCCCGAACGGGTTTTCTGCCTGCAGCATCGCGCGTCTTCAAGACGGGCGGACGTGACGTTTCGTCTCCTGATTGGAAAGTCGCCGACCTGCTGCCTCGCAATGAAAACGTCGCTCGTCGCCTGGACGGTCGCCGACAGATGCTGAGCAATCTCGATTCGCGATTCAATGATGGCCACGATGTTGAAGGGATGGACCGGTTCTACTCGCAAGCATTCGATACCCTGACCAGTTCACGCGTGGCCAGTGCTTTTGATCTGAAGACCGAATCGCAGGCAACCCGTGATCTGTATGGCCGTGGACATCGTGGAGCCTGTTATCTGGCGGGCCGCAAGTTGATTGAAGCCGGTGTGCGATTTGTCACGGTCGACGTCATCTGGCCATTTTCAAACGAAGTACCGGGCGGCTTCCTGCTGAACTGGGATCATCACGATCTGATTTACACGCCAGGATCATGCGGTACGATTCGAAACAAGGCCGGAGGCGAAGGGCGTTACGGGATTGGACATTGGGTGATGATGGGAAGCACCGATCACGCTTTCGCAGGCCTGATCGAAGACATGGATCAGCGAGGACTGCTGGCCGAAACTCTGGTCTGCTTCATCACAGAATTTGGACGGACTCCGCGATTGAACGGATTCCAGGGACGTGACCACTGGACCGATGCCTATTCGATCGTATTCGCCGGGGCAGGAGTACCAGGCGGTGTTGTCATCGGGAAGACCGACGACGATGGGGGGTATGTGCTCGATTCGCCTCATACACCCGAAGAGTATGCCTGTACGATCTATGAGAAACTTGGCATCGATCGGACGAAGCCGCTGTACACGTCTGCGAATCGCCCTGTCTACTTCGACCACCACGCAGACCCGATTGCAGGCGTGATGTAGTGCAACCCGCACAAGCGCGTACCGGCTAATGAGTCTGTTGGCAAGCATCCAGCGCAGCACTCCCCCTTCGTACTCTTCGCGAGCTTCGTGGTCAACAAAATCTCGCAAAGACGGGTGATCTACCACGAAGCACGCGAAGAGCACGAAGGGGGACTTCGACAATCGAGTAGTCGAACGTGCCATTGAGGTTCACTGCGAGTTTTGGTCTAAGCAAGCGTCAGTTTGACAGCCGCTTGATGACAAATCCAACGTCAGCAGATTTGGCATTTTTAGCAACGACGTCGCCATTTCCATCGATAGCGTCAGGACCGATGCTCCAGACAACGGCGCCTCCCTCGTCGTCCGTTCGATAGCGCATGGCCCCGCCCGCTTTATCGAAGTCGTCCAGAGGGATCTGTTTCAGATACTTTGGAACAATGGCGGACAGTTCCGCCGGGTATTGGCCATGGTCGCGCTGGTAGGCCTGGACAGCCAGCAGGACTTCGAGGGCTGATTGGCGAACACGTCGCCGCATGCAAGCCTCATCAACAATTTTCATGGCGGGTGCCATCAGCTTCATGAGGATCGACCGATTGATTTGCTGATCGATAGCGAGCGGATCCATTTGGCCGGGAAGCAGCGGAACTGCGGGGTCAAGATCGAACAGCACAAATCCAGCTGATCCGATCAGTCTGGTCCGTGTGCCCAATGGCTTATCAATTTCACGCAGTTGATTCGCAATCATCTGGCGATAAAGTCGACGCATCAATTCTGGTTCGCCGATGAACCATGCGACACCTTTCATAACCCCGGCCACGAACCCGGGATTCGGTCCGCCCGACGTTGTCATGACTTCCCGCCACTCTCCCGAAATCAATGTATTCTCGATAGCCATGTATTCAGATTTCAGAAAACTGGATGTCGGTTCGTACAAGGCTTCATCTGAATGGACTGCGGCCTGCGCGGCCTGAAGTTGTTCCGACGTGACGAGCGGATGCTCTGCCCAGAGCTGCAGGCTGTTCGACGCCTTGGTATGAATCGCATTTCCTACCAGGCCCTGGATCAGACAGCCGCGATACGTCGTGTGACCGCCTGAGCGAAAAATCGCTCGAATCCATTGGTACGCTTCATCCAATTCGCCCTGTTCCAGGCAGCGATAGAATTCCATAGACGCCAGCCGGGCAAACGTCCGCTGTTCCTGAACGACGGGTAACAATGTCGTCACCGACAGATCCTGTGGCGAGATATATCTTCCCTTTTGTCTGGTCGTCCCTCGCCGCCAGATATTCAGCGCCTCACGATGATTCCGCATCCACGTGATCAGAGCTTCATCCGATTTGGACCAGCCATCGCTCGTCACCGCATCAAAGGAAGAGGGTACCGCATCGGTACCGACGTTCTTCTTGACTTCTGCGGCCAGAATGTAATCTGTGAAGGCATTCTCTTCGTCGGGGACATCCCATTTCACAAATTCTGCGGCGTCAAACGGCTCGGGCATCACTGATACGCCCGACAGCATGGCGATACGAACCATGAACGGCAGCGACATCAGAAAGGAACCGATGACCAGCACCCAGATTCCCGTCGGCCAGTTCCATGGATTCCACCAGGCAATCCGCTCTTCGTGATTTTCAACCATGGTTATCTCGGCTCGCTACTTCGTAATCACGTGAGTCAGTTGCTTTCAAAGCACAGCACAACTGAAGAGTAACGCAAAGGCTGATAGACCATGGTTCAGTTCAAAACGTGACTCACGAGAAGAGTGCCGTCACAGGTTTGCCGTCGTGAGCGACCTTGAATGGACGGCCGGATTTCGAAAAGAACTCTTTGTCCAAAGGCAATCCCAGTGCGTGACCGATCGTGGCGTTGAAATCACCGATCGTGACATCGTCTTCTTCGGCGCTGAAACCGTCTTTGTCTGACTTGCCGTAGAAGCGGCCACCTTTGATGCCGCCCCCTGCCATAAAGGCCGAGAACGCACCGGGATGATGATCGCGTCCTGCATTCTGATTGATGCGAGGAGTGCGCCCGAATTCCGTGGCCATGACCACCAGCGTCTTTTGCAGCAGGCCTTTCGACTTCAAATCGGCGATCAAGACCGATGCTGCACGGTCCAGGATTGCCGCCACGCGTGGAAGCTTATCATTCTGGTAAATGTCCGTGTGCATGTCCCAGCCACCCAGACCGATTTCAATGTACCGGACGTTGTGTTCCACAAGCCGACGGGCCAGCAGGCATCCCTGTCCGAATTGATCACGACCGTACTTGTCGCGAACTTCAGCCTTCTCCTGGTTCAGGTCGAATGCCTTCAATTCTTCACTATGCACCAGTTGATTCGCCTGACGATAGAACTCGCTGTACGCTTCGACCTGCTTTTGCGGATACTTCTTGCGGAATCCTTCATCGAACTTGTCGATCAGTTCCATTCGCTTTTCAAACGAAGCTTCCGTCAGATACTTGGGCGTCACCGTATTCTGCAGACCGGCGTTTGGATCACCAATGGGAACAGGAGTGAACGCCGGTTCCAGGAAGCCCGCTCCCGGATGGCGGGCCTCGCCCCCGATCAAGACATTGTCCGGCAGGGTTCGATTGAGGCGACCGTTAATCTTGAGGGCCCATGCTCCCATTCCAGGATGACGAATCGAAGCGATTTCTTTGTAGCTCGTTCGCAGCAGGTATCGTCCCCCTTCATGATCGCCTGTTTCCGTATGCAGTGATCGGATGACGGCCATGTCTCCCGCCAGTTTGGCGAGTTCCGGCAATGTCTGTCCAAACTGCATCCCCGGAACACTGGTGGAGATCCCTTTGGTCTCCCCTTGTGTTTCACGACCCGGTTTCAGGTCGAATGTGTCCAGATGCGTCATCGCACCGTTCATGTACAGGAAGATCACATGCTTGGCAGTGCCACCCGGCGAATTCGGTTTGCTGCCTGATGACTTCTTCGCTTCGCCTTTCTTCTTTTCCTCTTTTTTCTCGTCAGCTCCGAACGCCAGGGCGCCCGGCAGGACGGTAACACCCAGCATGGTGCGTGCTGCATATTCCAGCATCGACCGACGATTCAATTCATCCAGCGACTTCAGTTGAGAAAACATGGCAATAACCTTCTGGGTCTTGAAAACGCAATTGCGTTACCGACCTGCATGAACAAATGAATTACTGAACGAAGAGGAATTCGCGAGTATTAACCAGGGCCCAGATCACATTGCCGTAGCCTGCGTCACCGTGGGCTTTGATCTCTGCCAGTGCCACCTGTCTCTCCGAATTCGTCGGACGCCGTGACAGAATGCTTTGGAAGATGACTTCGATGCGTGCTTCCGGAGATTTCTCTGCCGTGACGCTCTTGTACATCAGCGATTCCTTTTCCAGCAGCATATGTGTAATCGGTCCATTAAACATCTGCAGGACTTGAGGCACCGATCCATCTTCCGTCGAGACTTCAATTGCTTCACGATCCGATTGACCAAACTGCCTCAGGAAGTGACCGGGCGCCTGTGGGGAAGTAAGTTCCGAGGCCCGGACCAGCAGTTGTCCCTTGTAACTGTAGGGCTTGTTACGAGCATCACGCGCCTTTTTGATGTCCGACGAAGCGAGTTCCTGATTGTGCTCGTAGATCATCGACGCAGTGGCCTTCGAGAGATCGATATTCAGCAGCTTGGCTTCAACCCGGGCAGGCTCTTTCTGATATTCATCCGGTTTCGTCACCGCGAGTGTGATGAAGCTGTCCCAGACCTGCTCGGCTGTCATGCGACGCAGCAGTGGACCGGGAAAATGATATTCATCTCCAGGCGTGACTTCGGCTGTAGACGCCTCACGCTGGTAAGCCTTGGTGTTACAAACAATCCGCAGGTATTCCTTCAGATCGAATTTCACCCGGACCATTTCTGCCGTCAGGAAATCCATCAGTTCGGGGTTTTCTGGCTTGCTGTCATCCTTCATATCATCAACGGGTTCAATCAACCCCGCACCGAACGAACGCTTCCAGAGGCGATTGGCGATCGTCTTTGCAAATCTGGGATTTTCCGGAGATGTCATCCACTTGGCGAAAGCAACGCGTGGTGATTCGCCCTTCTCAATTTTGGCGGGAGGCCCAAAGATCGTTTTGGGCGTCACGAGTTGCTTTGGCTTTCCATCCTCGTACTGATAATCATGAGGAAGAACCAGCTTTGAACCGTTGTCGTAGACTTCAAACAGATTACTGATCAGAAACTTGTTGTATTTTCCGCCCCCGTCAAACTTCTCATCAATCTTCTTCATGTCTTCACGAAGTTTGTTGACGACATTTCCGCCGCCGAACTTTTTATCGCCTGCTCCTCGACGGGTCGCCGTTCCAAATGTGAAGGCCGCCATTTCGTAGAACTCTTTTTGAGTCCAGCGATCGAAGGGATGATTGTGACACTGCGCGCAGCCGATTTGCGTCCCCAGGAAAATGCGAACGGTGTTGTTCATGGCATCCAGCGGCATCCCCGAATCTCGCAGGATGTATCCTGAGGCTGGCGTATCCCAGATCTTGCCCTCAGCCGTCAGCATCTCGTACACAAACTGATCGTACGGCTTGTTGACTTCCAGCGATTCCTTGACCCATTCGCAGTAGGGTCGGCCAGGAACATTGTTTGTGAGCTGCCCATCCTTCAGTCGCAGGATGTCTGCCCAGTAGTTGTAGAAGTTGCTGGCGTAGGCCGGATTGTTGAGCAGCAAGTCAACGAGCTTGGACTTCTTTTCTGTATCGGTGCTGGTGACGAACTGACGCACCTGTTTCACAGTCGGAATCGTTCCGGAAAGATCCAGGTAAAGTCGTCGCACAAAGAGTTCATCGCTGGCGATTGGATTCGGCGTAACCTTGAATTTCTTGTAATTCGCTTCCATCAGTCCGTCGACTTTGGCGGCCGATGCGAGTGCGGTGGAACGTGTCGCTTGATTGACACCCGAAATGCGAATTTTTCGTTCGGGAACCTGAACGGGGGGCTCGGGCTTTTTCGGCGGTGCTTTCCTGGTTTGCGCCGAAACCGTTGGCAATTCTGAATCTGTGAGGCTACAGATCGCGAACGCAGCCAACCCCAACATCAGAAAACGCGCGAACCGCGAATTGGGACGCGTAACAAACCAGTCACGAGATCGAGTCACGGTAGACTTTCCTGCGAACTCTTGTGAGTGAGAATTCCGATGGCACCGAAGAAGTCAGAGAAATGGCCGGTGTCGATCTGCAAATTGTATACTCAAGATCAGGAAATGCGACAGGTGACGCCGGGCTCTGACCTGAAGATTTCGTTGGAGTTGCCGGATTTCAACTGATGTATCAAAGAAAAACCCACCGAAGGAGCCCCGGTGGGTCTGTGAAACGGCTGCTATTCGAGGTCAGGGTAGCCCCCGCAGGGAGTTTGCCTACCGCGAAGTGCGGAATGGTCCTGCTGGCAGTCCTTCGGCATTCATCAAATTCGGTTCAGCCAGTTCATTCCAACCGAATCGAACGGCGGCGGGTTCGGCGATCTTGTCGCTCGAAACAACGACCGTATTTCCGTCGATAACGGCGGTCGCTTCGACGAAATCCCCTTCCTTGCCTGCGATTGTGAACCAAGAAAGTGGCTTGCCATCACGGGCCTTTAAGCCACCGCCGACGTGGTCAAATTCGATGCGGATCTTGTTTCCTTCGACCTTCATCGATTTGTAAAGCGGGCCTGAGTAGACCAGTCCGGCTTTGCCATAGGTCTTCGCCAGAGCCCAAAGGGCCAGTCGCTTGCCCACGTCCTGCTTGTTTCGCGGGTGAATGTCATCCAGATTCGTGATGTCGGTCGTTACGGCCATCCCGGTGTTTTTCATTGCCAGCGTTTTGGTCTGCGCTTCCCAGACTTGGGGCAGCAGATTTGCGGCGTCGGTGGCTGGTGGTTTGACGTATTTGTACGGGGCGAGTTGCACGTAGAGGAACGGGAAATCTCCTTGGTTCCATACAGAACGCCAGCCATTGATCAACGCGTGCATCCGTTGTTCGTAGGCCACACCCTGACCGCGGTTTGACTCACCCTGGTACCAGATGGCTCCCCTAATCCCGAAGGGAACAATTGCGTGAACCATGCCGTTGTACAAGTGCGACGGCCCTCCTGCACTCGCCTTGATTCCATCTGGCTTCGCTTGTTGGGCAACCACCTGTGCTGCCAGAGACTTCAGTGATTCCACAGACTCAAACCCCGCGATGGGAGTCCATGGTTCAATGGCTGTTCCACCCCATGATGTGTTGATCAGGCCAACCGGGACGTTCTGATCCTTGTGGATTTCACGGCCGAAGAAATACGCAACTGCCGAAAAGCTTCCGATCGTTTCCGGGGAACATTGCGACCACTCACGATCCAGGACGACTTCGTCCTGAGGCGAGACGGCTGGAACCTTGCGGACATGGAACAGCCGAATGTTGGGATACTTCGCCGCCGCAATCTCTTCCTTCGGGTTGTCCGAATTGGAAACGGACCATTCCATGTTGGACTGACCTGATGCCACCCAGACTTCACCGATCATGACATCGGTCAGCTTGATCTCGTTTTTTCCTTTAACAACGACTTCGTGAGGGCCGCCTGCGGTCATTTCCTTGAGCTTGAGCGACCACTTTCCCTTTTCATTGGTTGTCGCAGTCGCAGTATTGTCTCCGATTGAGACAGTCACAACTTCGCCTGGGTCTGCGGTTCCCCAGATGGGGATCGGCAGCTTTTGTTGTAAGACCATATGGTCGGCGATCACCTTGGGCAGTTTGACATCTGCACGGACTGGGCCGCAGAGACTCCCTGCAATCACCATCCCGGCAATGACGTTCCAGAATCCGATTCGACTCATGCTGACTCCTCAATGGAAATTCTCGACCCGCCAGAATTGGCGGCGATTCGATCTCCATTCGTAAAGGACTGAACGCGCCGAGTCAACGCAGGGAAAAAACTGACCTCGCCATGGATCGATCAAAATTCTCGCTGTAGGATGGCAAGTTCCTGATTTTGTCTGTGGGATTCTTGAGGGCCAACTCATGCCGATCACTATCATCTGTGACGAATGCTCGGAATCGCATCGCGTGCGCGAGGACGCTGTTGGCAAGCGATTCAAATGTAAGGGATGTGGCAAAGGTCTGATGATTGAGGCGCCCACGAAAAAGCGGGTGGCGTCTGCCGAAGAGGACTATGAAGATTACGACGATGACGATGAGGTCGAAGACTACGATGACGCGGAACCCGTACGACGTCGTGGGAGAAAGTCCAAGGGAGGATCAAGTAATCGTTCCAAGCGATCAAAATCATTGCCAATTCATAAGACGTTGATCGTGCCAGGATTGCGATTGGCCGCGGCAGGTTTTGGTTTGATGGTGCTGTACTGTGTCAGTTTCACCCTGCTACTGATGTTTCCCCAGAACATACTGCCGTATTTGCGATGGATGAACATTCTGATGGCTTGTGCGAGTATCGCAACAGCAATCGGAAAAGTGCTTTGCATGTCGGCTCCCGCTCAAATGTCAGGAAAGCCGTTCATTTACATTGCAGCGTTTGCAGATGTCGCAGCGCTGTGTGTTATCTTCAGTCCCTACTTCCTCGCAAATCCTCCGGCGATCTCTGGTTCCGATGTCCTGATTTCAATGGTCGGAACGTACTGCTTTGTCTTGTTCCTCAGGGAACTAGGGCGTTTTCAGCGTGACGACGTCGTCATACACCGGGCGAAGACTTTGTTAAACCTGTTCGGGTTTGAGATTGGAATCGTCCTGTTCATTTTCCTGGGGTATTTCCTGTACTTTATTCCTGCTATGTTGTGGATCATGCTTTCGATCCTTGGAAGCGTTGTCGCCTTCATTCTGGGGTTTGTCTGCGTTGCGTACTATGCGATGCTCATGAGCGCAAGTCTTGACTCAGTCTCGTGACATTCGTCTGCGGTTTCGCCCTAATCTTAAAGAATGATTACCACGAAGTGCTCGAAGAGCACGAAGGTAGATGACAAGATTTCAAACGAACAGGATTCCGAGTGCGGCTCCGAAAGCGTTTTTTCCCAACGTGTGGGGAACGGAAATCCGTGCCTTCCAAGTCGGAATCAAGTCATCTGGTCTTCAATTCCTTCGTGGCTCTTCGTGTGCTTCGTGTTACCAATACGACTGTACCAGCAGCATCGATCGGGATCGTCGCTTATTTTTGAAGCTCAGTGCGATAGTATTCGACCGTTCGATTCAGGCCTGTCTTCAGGTCGATTGTCGGTGACCATCCCAGCAGCGATTTTGCCTTGGTGATGTCGGGGCAGCGCTGCTTTGGGTCATCCTGAGGCAATGGAACAAACGTGATCTTTGATTTGGATTCGGGAATTGCTCGCAGGACTTCTTCAGCGAGCTGCAGCATCGTGTATTCTCCCGGATTCCCGATGTTGACTGGTCCGGTTTCGTGGTCCTGATCCATCAGTGCCATCATGCCTCGCAACAGGTCATCGACGTAACAGAACGAACGAGTCTGCTTGCCGTCTCCGTAGATGGTCAGCGGTTCATCCCGCAGGGCCTGCGTGATGAAGTTCGAGATTACTCGACCATCGTTGGGATCCATCCGTGGGCCATAGGTATTGAAAATCCGGATGATTCGAACCTGTAGTTGATGTTCGTGGTGGTAATTGATGCACAGCGATTCGGCGACTCGTTTCCCTTCGTCGTAACAACTCCGTGGCCCCAGGGGATTCACGTTACCCCAATAATCTTCCCGTTGCGGATGAACCGTTGGATCGCCATACACTTCGGAAGTGGAAGCGTGCAGGATACGTGCCCGGCAGCGCTTGGCGAGTCCAAGGACATTGACGACGCCAACGGTAGAAGTCTTGATCGTCTTGATCGGATTGAACTGGTATGCGACCGGTGATGCGGGACACGCCAGATTGTAGATCTGATCCGCTTCAATGAAGATTGGATGCACGATGTCGTGCCGGATCAGTTCAAAACGTGGATTTGTGAGCAGATGAGCCACATTCTGTTTGCGGCCCGTGAAGAAATTGTCGAGACAGATCACGTTGTCGCCGCGTTCGAGCAAACGCTCACACAAGTGACTGCCAAGAAATCCGGCTCCGCCGGTGACGAGAATCGATCGCATGAATCAAACCTTGTGATAGTCCCGGTACCATTCCACAAATCGTCGAATACCGACTTCGATCGCCGTGCTGGGGCGAAAACCGACATCGCGCATCAGGTCGTCTACGTCTGCATATGTCGCAGGAACGTCGCCCGCCTGCATTGGAAGATAGTTTTTAACGGCTTCCACTCCCAGCGTCTGTTCCAGTGTACGAATCATGTACATCAATTCCACGGGCTGATTGTTACCGATGTTGTAGACACGGTATGGCGCGCGGCTGGTGGCCGGATCAGGGTTGGCTCCGGTCCATGCATCATTTCCCGCGGGAATGTGATCAGCGACCCGGACGACCCCCTGCACGATGTCATCAATGTAAGTGAAGTCGCGGCGCATCTGGCCGTTGT
Organism: uncultured Schlesneria sp.; assembly: GCA_963977965.1. GTDB lineage: Bacteria > Planctomycetota > Planctomycetia > Planctomycetales > Planctomycetaceae > Schlesneria. Next base: position 32,345 of record CAXBSB010000017.1, on the reverse strand, counting down.
TGAAGACATCGATCGGCTTGCCGTCGAGGATTGCTTTGGTAAAGAGCCACATCGCCATGTCGGGACGGCCCCACGGACCATACACCGTGAAGAATCTTAACCCCGTTGTGGGGAGGCGATACAAGTGGCTGTACGTATGCGCCATCAGTTCGTTGGCCTTCTTGGTCGCAGCATACAGACTAAGCGGATGATCGACATTGTGATGAATCGAAAATGGCATGGTCGTGTTCGCGCCATAAACGGAACTCGACGATGCATAGACCAGGTGTTTGACTCCGTGATGTCGGCAGGCTTCCAGAATATTGACAAACCCGACCAGATTGCTTTCCACATAAACGTGTGGATTCGTCAGCGAATAGCGCACTCCGGCCTGAGCGGCGAGGTTGATGACGACATCAAACCGTTCTTCAGCACAAAGTTGTGTCAGTCGATCACGGTCTGCCAGATCGCATTGCTCGAATCGAAATCCAGTCCGACTGGTCAAACGGGCTAACCGGTCATGCTTGAGTTGCACGGTGTAATACGGATTCAGGTTGTCCAGCCCGACGACTTCATCGCCACGATCCAGCAAGAACGTGCTGACATTCATTCCAATAAATCCGGCTGCACCGGTGACGAGATACTTCATCCGATCCGTTCTCCGTCTGGTAAATGCGGTTCCGCTTTTCCTTCTCCGAATCAACCGACGTTTGATCTGAATCGTCAGGTAATTCGTCGCGTTTCCCGTAGGGCGGATCATTGACGATTTCTTCCGGCAAACCAAGAGATCTTCCTGCTGGATTGCAAGTGCTGTGGGTGTATGTAGTTACCGCTGTACGTCGATCTCGGCGGCGGAGTCTCGATCTGCGCATCCTGACGTGATCCAGCACAATTTCTGTTCATGAAACAGTCCACGAACAATGAGTTTCACATTGCAGACGGGACAACCGACGTTGAAGCGAAAGACAGTAATCCGCCGTTTGAGATCCTGTGGACCTGTGCTACCATCCGCTGAACGAGACAACCTCGGCGGGGTTTGCAAATCGTCGCATGTTGAAGGATCGATTGGCGAGATACGGAAGGCAACGACGATCGTGGGGAACGGATTGGGGTCAACCCCGGCAGAAAAATCAATCAACGAGCCAACGGCAAGTCCCCCCTCGCCGCGTGAAAATCCACCCGTCCTGAAACGCGATTTGCGATTGAATATCGCTGACGGTGCCACTTATGGCCTGATGGTTGGCGGCGGTGAAACCTATATTCAGGCGTTTGTCCTTGCTGTTGGACTTGGCGATGTCTTTGCAGGCCTGGTTGCCAGTCTGCCGGTCCTGATCGGCAGCCTGCTGCAACTCGTTTCACCCGCTGCAGTCCGTTTGCTTCATTCGCACAAACGCTGGGTGGTTTTCTGTGCGGGACTGCAGTCCGTGTGTTTCTTCCCGCTGATCATGGCGGCCATTCATGGCAAGATTACGGAACCAATGGTGCTGGTCGTGGCATCGATCTATTGGGCGGCCAGTCTGGCGACGGGACCAGCCTGGAACACCTGGCAGGGGACGCTGATTCCCAGGGAAATCCGGGCGAAGTTTTTCGCCAAGCGATCGCTTCTCTCTCAGTTCGCAACCCTGATTGGTTTCCTGGGAGGTGGGTTTGCGCTGCAATACGGAAAGAATTCACCGGACCCGACAGATGTCTTCACCGTCTTTTGCTGGCTCTTCAGCATTTCGTGCGTCTGCCGTGGCCTGTCGACGATGTGCCTGGCGCTTCAGAGTGAACCGACGCCAATTCCGTCGAACATGCGATTTCTGACATTGCGCGAACAATGGCGCAAGTTTTCGCGTGGGCCATCAGGTCGACTGCTGATCTCGGCAGTCGGGATGCAGGTCGGAGTGTACGTGGCAGGGCCATTCTTCGTGCCGTACATGCTGAAGGAACTTCGCATGTCCTACACGCAATTTGCCATGCTGTTAGGTATCTCTTACGTCGCCAAGGTGATCAGCCTTCCAGCCTGGGGACGTCTGGCTCATAAGCTGGGAGCGTATCGCCTGATCTGGATCGGAGCTCTCGGCGTTGCGCCTTTGGCGGGTGGCTGGGTTCTCAGTGCCAACTATACCTGGCTGCTCATCCTGCAGGTGATGGCTGGCACAGCGTGGGCGGCGTACGAACTGGCTCTGGTCCTGCTGTTTTTCGAAGCCATACATGAGTCTGAACGAACCAGTCTGCTGACGCTGTACAACGTTGCCAACTCCGCGGCGCTGGCAGCCGGGTCTCTGATTGGTGCCACGATCTTGAAGAGCGTCGGAGTTTCCATCACGGGTTATCTCTGCGTTTTTGCCGGTTCAACGATCATTCGTGCACTGGCTCTACTGCTGTTGCGACGCGTTCCTGCTACGGTCGTCCTTTCTGATAACGTCCCTGTCCGATCATTGAGCGTCGGCCAGTCGATGGATTCGCCAATCCTGTCGGGGTTGCCTGATCAGGTCAACGACTGATTGAGTGCGACTGTGCGAAGGGTGTTGGCCCAATTCGTTGGCTGTGATGCTCGTGTCATACACGTGGCTACGTCCTTCGCGAATATTTTTGGGTGATTCCCAAGTTTCTTCTTGCACTGGCGAATTTCTTCGCTACTATAAAGCGAATTCTTTCGCTTGTTCGTGCAAATCAAAGGAAAGGCCATGGCACGACCGCCGTCATCACAACCGACGGATGTTGAACTGCAGATCCTGAGAGTCTTGTGGGAATCTGGTCCGTGTACCGCTCGTGAAGTTCACAAGTCCCTGGCGGCAGACAAGCAAACAAACTATTCGACCACCGTGAAAATGCTGGCCGTGATGTTCGACAAGGGGATGGTGACGCGTGATGAAGCGGCCTATCCAATGACGTTCTCGGCGACGGTCAGTCAGCAGCAGACTCAACAATCTGTTCTCGGTGACGTCATTCGCAAACTGTACGATGGTTCTGCAAAGTCACTGGTAATGCAGGTTCTGTCGTCGCAGGAATCATCCGCAGCGGATCTGGCCGAGATTCGCCGATTGATCGAACAACTTGATGCCGCACGTCCCGTTCCGGGTGATCGATCGAAAAAACGACTTTGAAGTGGCTGATCGAACCTCAACCCGATCGCGATTCGCGGGGGCATACAGATGTCAAACGTCACAAGTTATGTGGAAATGCTGGGATGGATGCTGATCCACAGCCTCTGGATCCTGGCGATCATTAATACCTTCGCGTGGCTGACATTGATGCTGCTTCGGCAGCAGTCTGCTCAGGCGCGGTACATCGTGGGGTGTCTGGCCATGCTGCTTTCGCTGGTCAGCCTCCCTGTAACACTGGTTTTCATGAAGGTACCGTACCCCGAGACTCAGCCAGTGATTCCCGTCGTATCGCCAACGAACGGCGATCAGGAACCGCGTCCGCAGCGCACTACGGAAAGCGACGAGGAAATTGAGAGGCCACTCATCGTCGAGAATCTGTCGATTGAGATTGCGCGGCCGAGTCCAGTCCCTGCCGAATCAACTCCACCGATCAGAATAAATTCCGCTCAACAGCCAGATACAACCACTGGGATGCAGCAATCGCTTTCCATGATTGGTCATTGGGTCAGGCCGTATTTGACATGGATGGTCGGCACATGGACGGCTGGAGTCTTGTTACTTTCATTGCGACCGCTGATCGGCTGGTGGTATGTACGCCGATTGCGACGTGCTGGCTTGATGAGTGTTGATGGCGCAGTTCAAAGAACCGTAATGGAACTGGTGCAGCGACTGCGAATCCGGCAAGTCGTTGCTGTGTTTCAATCGGCCCTTGTCGACGTTCCCTGTGTGGTTGGAGCCTGGAAGCCGGTCATCCTGTTGCCCGCCGCCGTTCTGACCGGCCTGACAACGGATCAATTGGAAGCTGTTTTAGCTCATGAATTGGCACATATCCGCCGTCATGACTTTTTCATCAACATCCTTCAGACCCTCGTGGAGACGCTTCTATTCTACCATCCCGCGATCTGGTGGCTGTCGAGTCGTATTCGTCAGGAGCGGGAACACTGTTGCGACGATATTGCAATTGGATTGCTGGGAGATGTCGCAGGGTATGCGACGATGCTGTTGTCGCTTGAACGAATGCGAATTCGCATTGCTCCTTCAACCGTTGCAGCGGGGGGTGGCTCACTGGTACAGCGAATTCGTCGGCTGACCAATGCGCCCGCCGTCGAATCGCGATCTCCTGCGATGAGCCTGATCGTCATGGCAACCGTTCTGGCAATTGCCGGTTCCTGGGCCTGGGGTTCCGCACAGACGCGTCAAAAAGAAATTGGCGAAACAAACACCGTTTCGCAAGAAACGCAAGATGCGACGCTTATTGATCCGCCGACGGGGAAAATCGCGGTGACTGGTCCCGCGCCAGGTTCGTGGCCGCAGTGGGGTGGTTCGTCACTCCGTAACCATGTGGCGTCGGGGCGGCTTCCCCTGGACTGGAGTATTGAAAAGGGAACAAATCTCCTCTGGAAAGTAAAACTCGGAACAAATACCTATTCGTCGCCTGTCATCGCGGATGGCAAAGTCCTGATTGGAACGAACAACGGTTCAGGCCTCGATCCAAGGCATCCCAAAGAGGTCGACATGTCGTGTCTGGTCTGCTTTGACCAGCAGTCAGGTCAGATGCTGTGGCAATACGCGAGCAAGAAGTTACCTGCAGGCCGAGTTTACGACTGGCCTCAGATTGGTCTTTGCTCCAGTCCGAGCGTGCATGGTGATCGAGTCTGGTTCATCTCCAATCGTTGTGAAGTTGTCTGCCTTGATCTGAACGGATTTCGTGATCGGGAGAATGACGGCCCGATCAACGACGAAACCGCATCAACGGATGTTGACGCTGATGTTGTCTGGAAGTTCGACATGTTCGAGAAGCTGGGGGTGCGACCACTGCATCAGTCGGTTTCATGTATTACGTTGGTAGACGGTCTCTTGCTGATGAATACGTCGAATGGCCCTGATGAGTCCTATACCAGGGTACCGGCCCCCGATGCTCCTTCGTTTCTAGCCTTGAATGCCAGTACAGGTGAGGTGGTCTGGAAACATACCTCAGCACCCGAAGCTGTGGCGATCGGTGGAAGTGCGTGTTCCAACGTCGGTGCCTCACCGGCAGCAGGAACGATTAATGGCGTAACTCAAGTGATCTTTACGGGTCGTGAAGGCTGGGTTTACGGTTTCGACTTTGCAGATCTGAAGAAAGGCCTGACCACTGTACTGTGGAATTTTGACTGTAATCCCAAGTCCTCGACCTACAGTGTCGGAGGAACATCACGTCGAAACACAATCCTCAGTACACCCGTCATTTGGGAAAACCGAGTTTATGTCGCCACAGGTCGCAATCCCGAGATGGGGGATGGTCCTGCAGACTTGTGGTGTATCGATCCTTCACGACGCGGTGATATCAGTTCAGAACTGGTTTTCAACAAGTCGTTCGAAAACGGTACCACTCCGATCCCTCGAAAATACAATCCCGCCTGCAATCCACAGGCTGGCGACTTTGTTTTGCCAAACCCAAATTCTGGAGCGGTCTGGCATCTGGAGCCAAATGATCGGAACAGCGATGGGAAAATCGACTTCGCAGAAAGCTTTCATCGGACTATCGGTACTCCGGCAATTCACGATGGCCTTCTCTTCGTGGCTGATCTGACTGGACTGTTGCATTGTATCGATGCTCGAGCCGGAAAGGTCCACTGGGTGCATGACCTGCAGTCATCCGTGTGGGGTTCCTGTCTGATCGCCAACGGGCATGTGTTGGTTGGTAATGAGGATGGCGATCTGAAGATTTTCAAAGCCAGTCCGAATATGGAGATCGTCAAAACAGAAAACTTCGGCCATCAAATCTACACCACGCCGATGCTGGTGAGTGACACGTTGTTTGTTGCCTCACATACCGCCCTGTTTGCGTTGCACGATCCGAAACAGATTGCAGCAGTATCGCAAGACGTTCTGGAGGTGTCGAAAGATACGAAACCCGCAACGTTGGTGCTGACCGATTCACAGGACAAGCCTGTTGGTGGAACCGTCCATGTGGGAATCGCAGGATATTCCAGCGATCTTCAAAAACTGCGTGCCTGGGAGACGACTCGTCAGGGGGTTATCGAGTTGACCGGACTGGCTGCAGGGAAGCACACGCTGGTGGCGGATGCTTCCACCGACTCGCCGACAATCTTTGGAATTGAACTTCCGGCGGAAAGCCTTCCGATCCGGCAACGATTGAATCCTCGCGCCGAACTTTCCTCTGTGAATGGCGTTGATCCGCTGGAAATCCGCACGAAGCTGATCACGCGGAGCGGTCATTCCGTGATTGATGTCGAATTCACCAACAAGACGGACAAACCGATTACTCTGCCGCTTCTGAGCATGGTCGATTTCGATTTCAATCTGCGAGTCTTCATTCCCAAAAAACTTGTCGCCGATGACATAACGATTCCACCACATCGCACCAGAACGATTCCTCTCAACTGGACTCGAATCGTCAAGGAAGGAATCTGGACATCGCGCAGTCTGGAATCAATCGATGAGCCATGGCCTGTGAAGGCTGCTGGTGACGGGCTGCGGTATTTCCGACTGGATGTTGGTCGCGTTGGAACTCTGCCGCTCGCCTTGCCAAAACCGGAAATGGTTCTGCAACGAACGGAAGTGCCCACGGTTGACTCTGAACCGCCCACTCAGGCTGCCACTCGCGAATTCCCACTCGGCAACTTTGGTGGTGTCCCTCAGCGAGGGGCTCAACCTGCACCGATGTCTCCTGAGGCACGAACGACTGCCGACAACACGACGCCCTGGATTGATGCGGAATACTTCCTGCAGTATCGGATTCGCGTCTCAAATAACGGACCTGATTATTCCGGAAAGGCCGCGGCCCCGTTGTTACTGTTGGATCTTCGCAATACAGGCAAACTCAATCTGGCATTGGAAAAGGTCCAGTCACGTCACGAAGTGGTTGTCGATCAGGTCGATTATTTTCGGAATGACCAACCCTGGGGTGGAATCGATCCGGTGAATGAGACCGGATTCTGCATTCCGTTCCTGCTCACGTCAGACTGGAAATCACGCCCCAGCAAAGGTGAGGAGGGATTGTCACTCATTCCAGGAACCCATGCAGTCGTCTTCCGCATCAAGCTCCACGAGACCAGTCGAAATGCAGATGGACAACTGGTCATCGAACCTCGTGGTGGTCGTGTCCTGACGACGCGTCCAGTTAACATCGAATTCCATGAACCCGAAACGGAACTCACCAAGGCACTCGCGGTTGAGAATATTCGTCGTGAACTGATCGCATTTCCCCGATTCTTCGCTCCAAAAGTCTCGGACAATTTGCAGCAACTGGTACGAAACACGCAGCCCGAGTCTGGCGATTTCCTGCTGAAGTCACGTGGTTCCGGAAATATGACGGCGCCCGATCCCGCGTCATTTGTCATCGCCCAGACCTGGGAGAATCTCAGTCGTGCTCAACGGGAGCAGTATCTGAAGTCATCCATGATTCACTTTGCAGAAATGCGGCCGACGTATCCGCATGGGATCGATGCCGGGATCGCGGTTGGTCCACGCTTCGCATCGGACTACGCGGGAGTGCCAGCGGGCAAAATTGAAGTGAAGTCCAAAACGGTGACGGCCCATTTTCTCGATGGTCAACAGGTGGGGGAACCCATGACCTATCCACTTCACACCGCGATTTCTCACTGGTTTCGAACCGGTTCATTGCCGCTGGGAAAACATTCGATCCGGTTGGTGACCGAATATGAATTCCAGCGAGGAGACGAATCCTATATGGGAAAGTTTGAAAGCGAGCGGACTTTTGAAATTGTTGCCAATGGTCCAGACATGCTGCTGGCACATCCTGACGCAGAGGTCGACATGTTTGTGTATAAAAGCCTTGAAATCGTCGAAGCCTCTGCGCAGACGACATGGGGAGGTCGGGGCTGGCAGCCTCAGATGCGCTGGCGCGACAAGGACGGTCAAACGCAAGGCTCGCTTCACACACCGTCGTGGAGGGTGACTCAACCCCTCCCTGTTGACCTGTGTTTCCATTCCGAATTACGTCTGGAGGAGACCGATCAGACGATCCCCGGAAGCGAGATCGTCGTTCCGGCGGGGCAGGTCACGGGAATCTACTTCCGGCCGCTGAAATTGGAGTCGTATCAGATTCTGAAAGCCCGTGCTGACGCGGAAGGATTTGTGAAGACCCGGCTGGTTTTGACACCGTCACGAGGTATCGCCCTTTCAGATCCACGGATTCGTCGTTATTTCGGTGGAACAATCACGTCCGATGTTGTTCGCGTTCGCGTCGATCGGGATGAAATTGGAAAGGAATTCGAGGAATTACCGGGCAAGAAACCGTAACGCTCCCATGCCGTTAGGGACCGATTTTTCAGGTCTTTTCTAACGGACTGCAGAACCGCATTCACATCTTCCTCGGTGTCGGACAGACGCCACCGTGGCGGTTCAGGTTCCGCGACTGACCTGTCTCGGTAATCGCACGTTGAAACTGGCTTTTGTCCGATGCGGCTCGGTATTTTTGATGCAATTTCACCCGAAATATCGTATCATCAGGGAGTTCTGGAAAATGCGGCGAGTAATTCCGTCGATATTCTTGGAACACGACCCGCTAACAGACTCCCGCCTCAAAAAGCTGCTCTCGAGGAACCGACGTGAGACCTCATCAACACCGTGCTGGATTGTCCCGTCGTGAAGTCTTGCAGGCTGGTTACTCGGGATTGCTCGGAGTGGGATCATCGGCTGTACTGGCGGGACGCTGTCAGGCCGCACCCGCGGCTCCACCGTCACGATCACCGAAATCAATGGTCATCGTGTTTCTCACCGGAGCGGCGAGTCATCATGACACATTTGACATGAAGCTGGATGCGCCGGTCGAAATCCGTGGCGAATTCAAGCCAATTGCCACTGCCATTCCCGGCTATTCGATCTGTGAACATCTGCCGCAACTGGCAGCGCGCGCGAACAAATATGCCGTGATCAGGACACTGTCTCATGAAGACAACAATCACCTGATGTCGACGCATCACGTCCTGACGGGTGAAAAGCAGCCTGGGGGATTCTTCGACAAGGTGGCGTCACGCGATGACTGGCCCTGTTACTCGGGAGCCCTCGCATTCCTGCGACAACGCGATGATGGTTTGCCCAGCGGGGTCAACCTTCCAACCTTTCTGCGCGAAGGGCCGCTCACCTGGCCCGGACAACACGCGGGGTTCCTGGGCGCCAACTACGATCCCTGGCAGATCACGGGTGATCCGAACAAACCCGATTTCCGAGTCGATGCACTGACGCTGGCGGCTGGTATTGATGTCGTGCATCTGGGGCGCCGCCAGATGTTGCTGCAGGAAGTCAACCGCCAGCAGTCTCAGTTTGCCGAAGTCGCTCAGTCGTTGCGATTGCAGAAAGACCAGAAACTGGCGTTCAACATGCTCAGTTCAAGCCGCTTGGCGCAGGCGTTCGAATTGCATCGAGAACCGGACGGTGTTCGAGACCGATACGGCCGGACGACGGACGGTCAGTCGTTACTCGCCGCGCGACGGTTGATCGAAGCGGGAGTACCAATCGTTCAGGTGAACATTGGCCGGGTTCAAAACTGGGATAATCATGGCGACATTTTTCCCACTTTGAAAAACCGGTTGCTCCCGCCGCTGGATCAAGGTGTTTCGGCGTTGCTGGACGACTTCGATTCTCGCGGGTTGTTGAATGATACGCTGATCATGATGCTGGGCGAATTCGGTCGGACTCCCAAGATCAATGCTCAGCGTGGTCGTGATCACTGGGGGCCATGTTTCTTCGGGTTGTTTGCTGGTGCGGGTGTTCAGGGTGGGCAGGTGATCGGGCGTTCCGATGTCACCGGCGCTTACCCGGCGACACGCGCCTTTTCACCGAACGATGTTGCGGCAACGGTCTATCATCTTCTGGGGCTTCCTGCAGAAGTCGAAGTGACGGACCGCCTGGGCCGTCGCGTTCGTCTGAACAAGGGTGATGTCATCGAATCATTGTTCAACGGGACAAGCGTGTAGGAGTCACGAGATAGCATTCCGTGATCCATCAAACGCAGAAGTGTCTGTGATTCAGAGAATTTGGGGCGAGTGAAGTCATGCGTCGAGTCAAATCGGGTGGTGGTTGGCCTGCAGTTCTGTACACGTTCCGGAAATCACGCGAAGCGGGCGGATTGTGGAATCTCTGGAAGGCGATGCGTTCCAAGAATGCCTGCAAGACATGTGCGGTCGGGATGGGCGGGCAGCAAGGGGGCATGGTCAATGAACGTGGCATGTTCCCTGAAGTGTGCAAGAAGTCGCTGCAGGCGATGGTTGCCGACATGCAGGGGGCTGTCAAACCGGACTTCTTCAAGACGTATTCCGTTGCGCAGCTTCAAGCCTTTTCACCGCGAGAACTGGAAAACAGCGGTCGCCTGACTCAACCGATGCTGTACCGACGCGGCGACAATTATTACCAGCCGATCACGTGGGACGAAGCATTCGAGAAGATCATCAGTCGGCTGAAGGGAATCTCGGCAGACGAAAGCTTCTGGTATTTCAGTGGGCGAAGTTCGAACGAGGCCGGATTTCTGCTGCAGGTCTTCGCGCGAATGTACGGGACCAACAACATCAACAACTGCAGCTACTATTGCCATCAGGCAAGTGGCGTTGGCCTGAACAGTGTGCTTGGAACAGGTACCGCCACGCTGCTACTGGAAGATGTTGAGCACGCGGATCTGGTGTTTATCATCGGTGGAAATCCCGCCAGCAACCACCCTCGCTTGATGACTACCTTGAAGCATATCCGCCGCAGTGGCGGGCATGTCGTTGTGATCAATCCGATTATTGAAACGGGACTGGTCAACTTCAGTGTTCCGAGTGATCCGCTCAGTCTGTTCTTCGGAACGAAGATCGCCTCGCTGTATGTGCAGCCACACATCGGCGGGGATCTGGCTCTGTTGACTGGCGTCGCCAAGCGTATCGTCGAGATGAATGCTCATGATGAAGCGTTCCTGACGAATTACTGCGATCACTGGCCGGAGCTGAAGGCGAATCTGGCTGCCGTGACCTGGGACGAAATCTATCGTAAGTCGGGTGTCGGCGCTGACGCGATTCAGTCGATTGCCACGCGATACGCTGCGGCAGAAAATGTTGTCTTCACCTGGACCATGGGGATCACTCACCACACGTATGGTGTCGAAAACGTCGAAGCGATCGCCAATCTGGCACTGCTGCGCGGGATGGTAGGACGTCCCAACGCGGGCCTGTTGCCGATTCGTGGTCATTCCAACGTTCAAGGGATCGGGTCTGTGGGGGTGACACCCAAGCTGAAGGATGCCATTTTCGATCGATTGCAGTCTGAATTCGGGATGAAACTGCCGACCACTGCTGGACTCGATACCCTCGCCTGCATGGAGGCAGCCGAACGTAAAGAACTGAAAGTCGGCTTCTGCCTGGGCGGAAATCTCTACGGCTCCAATCCTGATGCCGACTATGCACGCAAGTCGCTCAGTCAATTGGAATTGCTGGTCTACATGAACACGACTTTGAACACCGGTCACGCTCATGGACTTGCGGAAGAGACGTTGATCCTGCCGGTGCTGGCTCGGGATGAGGAGCCTCAGGCGACGACACAGGAATCGATGTTCAATTACATTCGATTGAGCGATGGCGGACCCGCTCGACACGTCGGCCCGAAGAGTGAAATCGAGGTCATCGCCAGGATCGCTCAAGGTGTTCTGGGCAAGGATAGTCCCATGGACTGGCAGTCGATGCAGGACACCAACCGAATTCGCGATGCCATTGCTCGCGTTGTTCCGGGGTTTGACGAGATTCGCCAGATTGGCCAGACGCGAAAAGAATTCCAGCTCGCAGGACGTACCTTCCATACGCCTCAGTTTCCGACGCGGAATGGCAAGGCGCAACTGCGAGCTCATTCCCTTCCAGAACTGGCAGGGACCGGGAACCAGCTTCGCCTGATGACGATTCGCAGCGAAGGGCAGTTCAATACTGTCGTTTACGAAGATTATGATCTCTATCGAGGAATCGATGGTCGGAATGTGATCCTGATTCATCCCGATGACGTCGCTCGGCTTGGTCTGCAGGCCGATTCGACTGTCACCATATCGAGTCTTGCGGGGACGATGTACGGCGTCCGTATTACTCCGTTCGAAAAGATTCGTCCGGGGAATGTGGCGATGTACTATCCGGAATGCAACGTTCTGGTTCCCCGCACTTCCGATCCTCGATCACGAACTCCGTCATTCAAGTCCGTTCCTGTTACTTTGCAGTACGAGCCCCCAATCGCCTCAAACAGATAGTTCGTATCTATGTTGTGGGCCGCATACGCAAGGAATGACTGGTGACTCGATCGAAGCTGCAGAATGAACTGAAAAAAAGTCGCCCTTTTGAATCGCTCGAACAAGAAGCGGCGTTGAATCTGCTGCGAACCAATGACCAATTGCAAATCCGCTTTGCACGCCTGTTTCGCGAATACGGACTGACCCCTGCTCAGTACAACATTCTGCGAATCCTGCGAGGCGAAGGAAAGCCGTTGCCAATCCTGGAGATTGCCAGTCGAACGGTCACTGTCGTTCCAGGCATCACGGGATTGATCGACCGTCTTGAGCAGGCTCAGTTTGTGCAGCGTGTGCGCTGCGACAAAGATCGACGAGTGATCTATGTTGGAATTACTGAGCAGGCAACAAAAGTCCTGAGCGAGCTGGACGAACCGCTGCTGGAACTCCACAAGAAACTGATGGGTCATTTCTCGGAATCGGAACTGAAAGAGTTAAACCGATTGCTCGAGAAGTCCAGGGAACACCTGCTGTCGGCGGACGAGGCATAGCGGTCTGTGGCAAAAGGGGCATCGTGCCTTCACGTTTGCGATCGTCAGAGCCCCGGGAACGCAGGTTCAATAATACTCCAGACTGTCTCGGCCATTCGATGATGTCCCGCTTGGGACAAGTGGATGGAATCGAGTGTTGATTCACTTCCCGCCAGGATTGTGAGGAAGACTCGTTTGGGGATCAAGATGACATGATGTTTTCTGGCGAGTGTTCGCTGGATGCGACCATACTCGTGATACAACGGTGGTAGCGGAAGTTCGAACATGATCACTTGCCGATTGGGATCACAAACCGCTTCCAGTAGTGCATCGAGATCCGTCGCGAACTGGGATGAAGTGGTCGAGCCCAGGATGTCGTTGCCACCGATTTCCAGCAGGACGACGGGCGAATCGATGTTCTGTCCGCGAATTCGCTTGAGTGCCGAACCTGCTGTTTCACCGATATGTGAGATATCGTGCACATCAAGTGCATGCTGCCGAGCCAGTAGTGATGGCCAGCGTTCTGAGCTTTCGTCGCCATCAATTCCGGCAGTGACCGAATCGCCGATGACCGTGATCGATCGTGACGTTGCCGGTTTCATGTGAGGAGAAACGTGGAATGGGATCTCGGCAACGGCGGCCATCATCCAGGTGCCAACTGCGACTGCAGGTGCCCATCGTTTCCAGCGGTTTGCGAAGCGCGAGATGATCCAGGCGATCATTGAGACAATTGAGACCGCATAGATCCAGTAGGGAATTGCCGTGGATGAGGCAACGACCAGGATGATTCCCAGAAAGATCGAGATTCCGGCGGCGTGTCTGGCGAATCGCTGATTCCGCTCTGTACCGACGATCGCCGAGATGACGACGGCGATTCCGGTGAAGAACGCCTGACCGCTGACGACGTGAAAGACCAGCCCGTTCATCACACTGCCTTGGCTTGCGTCGTTACCAGATGAGTTCCAGTCCTGCTCGTGCTCCGTGGAAGAAAATGTTACTTCCACCCTGGACGGAATAGGAAGCATTTCCCACCGAATTGTACGAGATTCCGTTCTGCTGATTTCCAGCCACGGCCATGTTCGTCAGGAGCATAACCTCATATCCCGCTCGAAATCGTACGAAGTCATTGACCGAGTAGACGCCGTTCAGGCCCGCATTTCCGACGAACGATACAACGTCGCGATCATCCGCGAAACTGCGACCATAAACGGAATCGTCACTACCACTTGCCGCATAGACTTCTCGCGCTGTCCCCGATATCCGGTTGTAGAAAATCCCTTTCCGGATAACCCCTTCCAAGGAGAACGGTCCACGTTGCAGCAAGTTTGCTTCCGTGGTCGCCTGAATACCGTTCATCTGGTTGCTGGCGGTGCCATTCCAGAGCATCGACAATGTCATGGGATTTGCGGGTGTGTTTGTCCATCCGTCTGCCGCGCCACTCAGCAGCGTCAGGCCGTGTTTCGTTAGTGCTTGATCAGTCAGAATGGTGTGCGTTGTTCCACCTGCGGGAATGTCGTTGGTTCCAAACGTTCCGCTGACCACGGCAGTCGTCGATTCATCGAAGCCAACGTTGCGATATCCTATCCCGAACGCGAAGCGTCGATTCGACGAACGTCTTGTTTTGAAATTCACCTGGGTGTCGTGGAGCGAACTGAAAGAATTCAGCGTGTAGGTCGAATTCCCTTTGAGAAACGCATAATTCTGGATCGCCGGATTTGCGAGCGGGTCCATCGCAGCGTCGAAGACGGGACGAAAAAACGTTCCGGTATTGATGAAGTTGGCATTCCCGCTGGGATCAACGAGTGTGTTCCCCTGTCCGTTGTTGAAACTGATTGCGCGTGACAATAGTCCTCCGCCATTGGCAGTCCAATCCGAAAAGGTGGTCCACACTCCTTCCAATTCATAGTTTGGATCAATCAGCCAGGAGCCGCCAATGCGGTATCCGCCGACGAAGCCGTTTGAGAGTCCACCTAAAGTAAACGATTCCGGGCCACCAATGACAGGTGTTCCAGTTGCCGTTGTGGTACGAGTCCAGATCAAAACATCTGCAGCGACCCGAAAGCCAGAATCGGGTTCTGTCCAGTTGAAGGGCTCACTCAATTTATACGAGATGCAGTTATCTTCTGCTTCCTCATCGTCGGACTCTGCCTTGGCTGCATTTGCGAATGCGGCCAGCAGTCCAATCACGACGAGGCACCATTGGAATGGTGATTTCATAGCATCGTCCCCCCGTTTCGCCGTGTCATCGCTGCGCAACTTCCATGTCTTGTGCGCAACTTGCACGATCACAACAGCGGTTCTTATCGGCATGCGCGGAAACTTCGCGACTACCGGTACTGCAGCGGGAGACAAAGAATCCAAACCTTGATGCAGAGAGTCTTAACATTCTAATTGGCAAAGCTTTGCTGGCTGAACTGTCTGGAGCGGCTAATACGGTCA
Organism: uncultured Schlesneria sp.; assembly: GCA_963977965.1. Classification (GTDB taxonomy): domain Bacteria; phylum Planctomycetota; class Planctomycetia; order Planctomycetales; family Planctomycetaceae; genus Schlesneria. Next base: position 17,106 of record CAXBSB010000017.1, on the reverse strand, counting down.
GCAAAACTTTGTGGGTACGCGGCAGTTCATTCGGTTAGAAACCGGCCGTCAAAGAAAATCAGCCGCCGGTGACCTGGGGGGCATGGTCATCGGCGGCTTGATTTGATTCGGCAAGAATTGCCGAAGCGGAGGGATTACTCAGCGATTCGCCATCAGGGCGAAGTTGGCAGCTTGTTGACTTTGTCCAGGGTGATTGCGCTCAATACAACTGCGGCGATAACACCGACTGTGAGAATCACGAGCGTTGGATCACAGCATCCGAACTGACCACGAGCACCGTTTTCGCCCATGACGAGCAATGCGTGTTCTTTGGCTGATGGTGGAGCAGTCTTTTCGGCCCAGACGCGGAAGACACCATCGGTGTTACCCGACGAAATCTGATAGACGCCACCCTTCAGGTTTTTGAAGGTATACAAGCCTTCCTTGTCGGTCACGGTCTTGGCGACTTCTTTCTTGTCGACGCTCAGTGTGACCTGTGCACCTTCCAGAACTTTACCGGTGTGATCAACAACACGGCCTGACAAGGTTCCGCCAGTGGTCAGGAAGACGTCTGGCAGCGAGGCCTTCTGGACTTTGGATGCGGGACGAGTTGCATTGTCAGCAAGGGCAGGAGCCTGAGGCAACACAATGCCCATCGCCGCCAGACAGATTGCTGCGCGCTTCAAGAAACGTAATCCGGACATAACCCAACTCCTTCTTGGAATGAAACCACCGTTTCCAAACAGTGAACCCATCAGTTCGGCGACGAGCTGAAAGATCAACGAGCGGCAAACGAACATGTGAAGTGACAGGATCGATTTAATGACGTGATGTGAACTCTCGATCCGATGCGTTCGCGGAGTATAGGTACCTTCCTAAGACGGTCAATCCGAATTGTTCGTGAACAGGGCTTCAAGGCCAGTTTTCTGATTTTTTTCGAAAACTGCTTTTGAAACCGGCGATTCTTGCCGATGTTGATCAACTTCTTGCCAGAAAGAAGGTTTCACAGGGAGCGAGATGCATTCCTGGTCCGTTTTCCTGTCATCACGATCTCCGTTCAGGCGGAGTCGGTAATTCTTCCCTTCCCGAATTTCCTTGCTTTTGACTGGAATCTGGAAAGCTAAAGAGCAGTTGTGCTACCTGTATGGTTGATTGCAGCGTCTGGGTTGCTTGAGTTGAGTTTGGCGACTGCGAAGAGTGTTTCGCAAACCTGCGGAGATTCTCGATTTCGTCATTTGCGTCTCCGATATCTCGATTATCAGGACTAGTCATTGGAGGCAGCCACGAAGGTAGGGTCACTAGAGGGTTGTCTGAAAATGATTGGTGATTGGTCCGCCCCGGAGTTCCTAAAGAACTTGTCCGGCGAACGGATCTTCAAGAGGTCCGTTCACGGACGACATTTTCACGGAGACACGAAGAATGAAGTGCTTTAGCTTGGTCCGGGGCGCTGCGGTGACGCTGGCAGCTCTGGGAATGATGATTCCAAATGCTCCTGTCATGGCAGCAGGTCCACAGCGAGTCACGGTGAAATCCGTTGACGCCAAGATCTTTGATATCTCCCTGCAACAGGGTGCTTTCAAGGGTCGCGTCGTGGATCACACCGGTGCTCCTATGGAAGGTGCCGCGATCACCGTTAAGCAGAACAACAAAGAAGTCGCTCGAACGATCACTGATAAGGATGGTTCGTTTGAAGTTGCCAACATGAAGGGCGGCGTTTACAGCGTTTCTTCAGGTGCAACTGAAGGAACCTACCGTTTGTGGGATGCGAAGGTTGCTCCTCCAGCCGCCAAAGAGCAAAGCCTGCTCGTTCTCGGCCAGAATGGTGCTCGCGGCCAGTTCGGCTGCTGCGATCCCTGCACGGGAACCTACATTGTTGGTGGTATTGCGATTGCTGCATTGACCGTCGGCATCATCGCACTGGTTAAGGCCAACGATGTTCCGCATTCTCCGTGATTGGATCTCCACTCACGTTGATTCATAAACAAGCCGCCGGATTCGAAAGATTCCGGCGGCTTGCTGCATTGAAATAAGCCTGTTGAATCGGACTTGGTCTGCTTGTCAATCAGCTTGCGAATGCTTTGGCGACGGCGGCTTTGGTTTTCTCCAGCCCCGTTCGGGCGACTTCCAGTGCATCCTGTTTCCAATAGTCACGATTGAAGAGTTCCAAGGAAAAGACACCACGGTATCCCGCGTTGTAGAGCGTCTGGAAGATCTTCGAAAGCGGTGCGACACCGTCACCGGGATAGACCCGGTGTGCGTCCGTGATCATGGCTCGCGGAGGGTCAGCGGGGTAATCGTTGACGTGGAAGTTGTGCATTCTTCCTCCTGCGAACATCGCCAGGCCTTCGAAGTCAGAGCCACCCTTGAAGATGTGGTAGACGTCCAGCAGGAAGCAGGCTTGGGGATGGGCCGCTTCAATTCCGACAAATGCGACTTCACCCATGCGGCACAGTGTTTTGGAAAAGCCCCAGAGTTCCAGTTGAGGCAGGATTCCTTCGGCTTTCCCCAGTTCACAAAGTGCGTGGTAACGCTCCGCAAGTTTGAAAGGGTCCAGGCCTGTCTTGTCGGTCACGCCGACGGGGGGAGCCGCCAGTCGTTCACCACCGATTTCGTGTACCAGACCCATGCAGCGTTTGGCTTCTTCCAATCCCTTTTTCCGCTCATCGTCGTTTTCGTGAAGGAACGCTGCAAAACCAATCGCGCTTTCGACTTTCAGGCCAGCGTCGGCAATTCGCTTCTTCAGATCCTTCAGAGTACCTCCCGCTTTGGTGTATCGATCCAGTTCATTGATCCACGGTTCGATACCTGAATATCCCGCCTTTGAGGCGACCTCGATTCCCGCCAGAATGTCGACCTTATTCCCCTGGTAGGAGCATTCGCGGATCGTGCTTGTATTCAGGCAAAACCGAAACGGACTGGATTTGGAATCAGCCGGTTTGGATTCCTGAGCACCTGCCAGCGTCGGAAGAGCCAGTGTTGCAGCCGAGGTTGTCAGAAAGCTGCGGCGGGAAAGATCGAGTGACATTACAATGACTTCCAGGGAATCGAAGCGCGAATCAGACAGAAATACGATTCCACAAGGATACGCAAGCGACCAACACTCAGAAAGTGATCAGAGGACGAATGACTGACCGATCTCACGATTCGCTGGTTCTTCTCGACCAGTCACTGGCCAGCGACGCTCGACAAATTCTCAGTTTTCTCGAAGGACAAGGGACATTTCGATTCCCCACATTAGGAACGGGCTTGTTTTCGGCCGCCGCCGGGGAGGGGGGCGACTTTGAATTGACGGGGTACCGATCTGTCTGGGTTCGCGACAATGTCCATATCGCCAATGCTCACCTTCGGTCTGGTGAAACCGCCCGAGGAGAAACCGCGATCCGGTCGCTGCTGACGTTTTTCGTTCGCCATTATCATCGCTTTGCCGATGCCATTGAAGGCCGCAGTGATATCAATGATCCAATGCAGCGACCTCATATTCGCTTTGATGGCGAGCGACTTTCGGAAGTCGATGAGAAATGGTCACATGCCCAGAACGATGCCCTCGGCGCCTTTCTCTGGCTGGCGAGTTCCCACTTCCGACAAAATCCAACGTCACCACTGACGTCTGATGAGTGGCGAGTGCTTCTGGCGATCCCTCGCTTTTTCGAGACGGTTCAATACTGGCAGGATGAGGACAGTGGCCATTGGGAAGAAGTCCGTAAGGTCGCAGCCTCCAGCATCGGTGCCGCCGTCGCAGGACTGCGCGAGTTTCGCCAATTGCTGATCGAACGACCGCCTGCAGGTTCATCCAACTTGGAACTTCCGATACTGACCATCGATCAGGTAGATGAACTGCTAGCCAAAGGGGAACAGGCCTTAGCTTCGATCCTGCCTGCAGAATGTATTCAGTCCGATCCAGTTCAAGCCCGCCGATACGATTCTGCACTGCTGTTTCTGATCTATCCGTTTCAGGTCGTCGATCCGCAGATGGCGGACAGAATTGTTGAGGATGTAGCGACTCATCTGATGGGTGATTATGGAATCCGCAGATACCTGGGTGATTCGTACTGGTGCGCGGATTACAAGCAGAAACTGGCGGCGGATCAGCGCACCGTCGATTTCAGCGATAACCTGGCAGATCGCGACCGGTTACTGGAACCGGGCAAGGAAGCACAATGGTGCCTGTTCGATCCGATCATCTCGATCCATTTCGGATTGCGCTACGAGCGAACAGGTGCGGCAGAGGACCGGCGACGCCAGATGTTCCACCTGCAACGATCACTCAATCAGGTCACTCGCCCGGGAACAAAAGCCGTTCCCTATCGTTGTCCGGAATCGTACTTCTGTGAACAGGGCCGGTATGTTCCGAACGACATTTGCCCGCTATTGTGGACTCAAGCCAATCTGAAACTCGCCTTGCGACTCGCTGCTGGTGAAACCATTTGAACTGTTAATCCTTGTAGGTCAGGCTGTGCCTGACTCTTTCCTATTGATGACAATGATGGAGCAAGGAACAATCGCGTCAGGCACAGCCTGACCTACTGATTGATCTATCATCTGATGTCAGGGTCAGCGAGTGATTTGGGGCGTGAATTGGTGAGGCGGCGAGGATACCAAGCCTGACATCGGACGATAGATCGACCAGTACATGTTTTGTAGTGTTGCAAATCTTCGGTAAATCTCTGAAATGCCCGACTATCGGCGAGCTTTTGTGCCAGGGGGGACGTTCTTCTTTACGCTCGTCACGGACCAACGGCGTCCCCTCTTTCAGCAGGAGTCCGCTCGGTCTTTGCTCGGTCAGGTCATTCGTGAATGCCAGCAGCGCTGGCCGTTCACAATCAACGCCATCGTTCTGTTGCCGGAGCACGTGCACTCGATTTGGTCATTGCCGTCCGGTGATTCGGAGTATTCCAAGCGGTGGGGATGGATCAAAAAGGAATTCACCAAACGATGGCTGAACGCTGGAGCTACCGAATCGGAAATCTCAACGACGCGAAAACTCGAGAGGCGTCGCGGCGTATGGCAACCCCGGTACTGGGAACACACGATCGAAGACATCGAGGACTTTGAACGACACTTTGACTACATCCATTACAACCCGGTGAAGCACGGACATGTTCGCTGTCCTCACGAATGGCCCCACTCGAGCTTTCATCGCTGGGTCACGGCTGGTGTCTACCCTTGGCACTGGGCTTCATGGAGCGATGTGGAACGAGTCCTGTCATTTGACGACATCTCAACTTCAGTAGGCGAATGAGTCGCATCATCCTGTAGGTCAGGCTGTGCCTGACTCTTGCAAGTCTGGGTGTAATGTTTCCACAATTAGGCGAACCTCGCTGTTGATGACAATGATGGAGCAAGGAACAATCGCGTCAGGCACAGCCTGACCTACGTGTTTTGTGCCGGTACAAATCTTCGGTACTTGTACATGGCCACTCGAACGGCATCGCGATGATTCTCACCAACGAAAGACAAACAATGATGTCCTTCCCTTTCAGAACTCTGTTTGTGCTTGTGCTGGTGTCGTTGACGACCGTTGCGTGTGCCGCCGACGCCGTGAAGGAAGCTGGTGAGCGTCGTCAGTTGTACGTCGCAGTTCCTGGCCTGCGCAACTACCTTGAGTATGGCGGGCATGGGGTCCTGGTCTTTGATATCGATGATGGACACAAGTTCGTCAAACGAATTCCGACCGCAGGAGTCGATGAATCGGGGAAGCCGATCAATGTCAAAGGAATCTGTGCCAATGCCCAGACGAAACGATTGTATGTTTCGACCATCAAAACGCTTCAATCTCTCGACCTGACCACCGGAAAACTGCTGTGGGAGAAGGCCTTCGATGGAGGCTGTGATCGAATGGCAATTGCTCCTGATGGAAAGGTGCTCTACGTTCCCTCGTTCGAAAAGGACCATTGGAATGTTGTCGATGGTCAGTCAGGAGCCGTCATTGCACGGATCGAACCCAAATCGGGGGCTCACAATACTGTGTATGGCCTGGATGGTAAGCACGTCTACATGGCTGGCCTGCGGTCGCCACTTCTGACAGTGGCCGAGACGACAACGCATACAGCATCGAAAACGGTGGGGCCATTTTCAGCGAGCATTCGCCCTTTCACGGTGAATGGAAAGCAGACGCTTTGCTTCGTCTGTCTGAATGAACTGCTGGGTTTCGAAGTTGGTAACATCACGACTGGAGAGAAGCTTCATCGAGTCGAAGTGGCGGGCTTTCAGAAGGGACCGGTGAAACGTCATGGGTGTCCAAGTCACGGAATTGGACTAACCCCGGACGAAAAAGAGATCTGGGTCTGCGATGCCTTCAATCAGCAGATGCACGTATTCGATGCCACGGTCATGCCCCCGAAACAGATTGCCAGCTTAAAGGTCCGTGACGAACCGGGTTGGATCACTTTCAGCCTCGACGGCAAATTCGCGTACCCATCGACAGGCGAAGTGTTTGACGTCGCGACTCGCAAGGTGATCGCGACGTTGACCGACGAAAATGGGACCGCCGTACAGAGCGAAAAGATGCTGGAGATTGACTGGCGCGGAAATGACCCGATTCGAACGGGCGATCAGTTCGGTGTCGGCCGAATTCGATGACGGGCGTTGAGCACGCTTAACGTCAAAGATCTCTGGGAGACTTTACGGGATAGCGTCCTGAATTTCGGACTTCGCTCGCTGGATCAGTTTATCGGGAGCAACGACCGTTTTTCCGTCGGGAAGCAGGATCAATGGGAATACCGTGATCTTCTTCATTTCAAGGTCTTCTCTTCTGGCGGCGTCAATCATTTGAACCGTGGGTTTGATTCCAAATTTGTTCTGGAGCTTCAGGTTCCACGTGCCTGACTTCACAACAACCGCCTGTTTCAACTGTTCAGCAGTCGGGTCTTCGACCGGAAGCCATTCCAACGGGTGATATCCCGCAATCCATTCCAGCCCAAGCCCGCCATCACGAAGTTCCTTCACGCCGAATTTCGTGCTACCGATCCTCATCAGGGTGTCGACCGACACATGAGCCTTTGTCGACTTGGGATTGCCAATTTCGGAATACTCAAGCTCGTAATCGCGAATGATAAAATTGTGCGTCGTTTGCCAATGATTGACGATTTCGATGGACTCGTACCTGGAGAGAGACTTGTCACCAAGGGCGTTGATCAATCCCAATCCCATCAGGCCTGCAAAGAGCCCAGTCAGGCCAAAGCAGCAAGCCAGGAAAATCGACGAGCCAACATTGGAGGCGTTCTCATCCGCTAGCGAGTTTCGCTGGATGATCAGACCCAGAATGGCGCCGGCAGTTGCACCCAAAGCCATCGCGGTCAAGCCGAGAGGCCAATTCCACTCTTCAGGAAAGCAGAACGTCAAAACGTAAAATAATCCGACGAACATCCACAGGATACCGAATACGATTCCAGCGATCGCAATCGCCTTGAACGGCGAGATTCCTGAGAGGGGCTTGCCTTTGAATTTCAGGAAATCGCGACTGGGGTCGAGTCCCAGCAGGCCATAGATCCTGACAGACGCAGAAACGTTTCCAGGCATCGCGACCAGTGTGACATAGTCACCGGGTTCGATTGCGAGCGAATAGTGAACCGATTGAGACTTGTCCCAGAATTCGTCGGTCAACAGAGTCGTGAACTCGGATCGACGGGTCTCGGGGTTTTCGTATTCGAAGGCAATCTGATAGCGCACCTGGGTCATCGGCGCTTTTGTTTCGGGATTGATCGTGACAGTTTCATGCTCACGCACATCCAGGATTCGACCCGCAAACGGATGTCCGGAAATGACGTATCCAAATCTCTTTTTTGAGATTCGATTCATCAGCAGGATGAGTACGCCAATTGCGACCATCGCCAATCCAATCCAGCCGAGGTATGCGAGCGGAAGGATATAGAACGACATATTCCAGACCACATTCCACGGGGCAACCATTACAAATGCGGCGCCCAGAGCGGTCCAAGTCATAGCTATTCCATGATTTCGTCGGCTGAACGAACCGCGCCGCAAACGGCGCGGAATCGGACGTGGGACTGTTGGCTGAAATTCTTCGCCGTGGTCAAATTCGCTCGGCGGATCGAATGGTAGTAGCTCGGACTTCGTTTGATCGGGCGTAAACGCCGGGCCGCCCTGGCGGGAATCGTCGTCCGCGTCAAATTCGTCTGGCATATTGTTGGAGACCATCGGTAACTCCACGGAATCGAAATGAGAGGGATCGACGTCGAATTCACGGGCTGAGTGCCGAAAATCGGCGAATCGGGGCAGATAAGCATACTCCTCCTAACCAACGATCAACAGTCGTTTGACTACCCATCGAAGATTCTGAATCGGTGGTTTGATCCGCCAACGTCCTTGAGACGTTGAACAACTGCTGGATAGAATCCACACCGTGAATCCGCATCCTCATTTTGGGACATCACCATGGGACTTTTCGACAAACTTCGCGGCGAACTGATTGATATCATCGAGTGGATCGATGACACCCGGAATACCCTGGTCTGGCGATTTCCCCGATACCAGAATGAGATCAAGCAGGGAGCACAACTGATTGTCCGCCCGGGACAACTTGCCGTGTTCGTCCTCAACGGCAAGGTTGCTGATATTTTCGAATCAGGAACTCACACGCTCAATACGGCGAATCTGCCGATCCTCAGTACCCTGGCGGGCTGGAAGTTTGGATTCAACAGCCCATTTAAGTCAGAAGTCTATTTTATCAGTACCCGTCAGATCACAGATCTGAAATGGGGCACACCCAACCCGATCATGCTCCGGGACCCGGAATTCGGTCCGATCCGCCTGCGTGCGTTTGGGACATACGCCTTGAAAGCTGTCGAGCCGAAGGCGCTGCTGACCGAACTGGTCGGCACCGATGGAGTTGTTGAAGCTGACGAAGTGACTGAACTCCTTCGATCGATCATCAATTCGGCGTTTGCCGACTTGATTGCCGAGAAACAGGTCGCGGCACTCGACCTGGCTGCTCATTACCGCGAATTCGGCGAAGAACTGCGGAAGTACGTTCAGGAGAGGATCGACGACGAATACGGGTTGGAAATCCCTCAACTGATCATCGTCAACATCTCGTTCCCTGAAGCGGTTGAAAAGGCTCTGGATACCCGTACAAGCATGGGTGTCATTGGAGACATGTCAAAATTCCAGCAGTACTCCTTCGGTGAAGCGATCCGCGAATCTGCGACCCACGGTGGTGGCGGCGAAGGATTGGGAATGGGGATGGGGATTGCGATGGCGGGCCGGATGATGTCGGCTCCTGGAATCGGGTTTGGCGGCCCGGCAGGTGGACCTCCCACACCGCCACCACCGCCAGCCTGGCACGTTGCCGTCAACGGACAGACCCAGGGACCGTACTCACCCGAACAAATCCAACAGGGAATCCAGGCGGGACGAATCAACGGAAAGACGTTGTTGTGGGCTCCACAACTGAGCGGTTGGCTGGCAGCAGAACAGATCCCTGACTGGAGCCCGTTCTTCCAGCGCCAGGTTCCGCCTCCACCTCCTATTCCGTGAGTCACGGAATAGGATCTCAGTCGAGTAACGGAGATGTTCGTGATGTTGGTAGCGGTGTAAGTCTCGCAATCCGGGGGCTTCAGCAGATGCTGTGCGCACCCGCCGCCATTCAATTCGTGGGTGGGTAGTATGCCTGCGCCAAAAATGGGATCGACGCCAAATCTGTGTTAGATTCGCGTTCCTTGATCCGTTATGATGGTCGGACCGCCTGCGAATCCTGCCAACGTCCGTCCCGGAAACAGGACCCACCATGAACAAAGCCGTCCAACTCCGCCCGCTTCTGCTGATTCTCTGCATCGTCAGTTTCTTTGTGTCGCGACAGGCAGAAGCCCAGACGTCGTATCCGATGCTGATGAGCCTGAAGCCCGTGGCGATTCAAGTCGGAACGTCGTCCGAATGTGAATTGCAGTCACGTTATACGATGGCGGGGGCCTATCAGGTTTTTGTCAGCGGGACCGGAGTCAAAGCAGAAGTCATTCCGCCAGAAGCCCCCAAAGATCCGCCAAAGCCGGGTGAAAAGCCGAAGGATCTGACGAAGCTGAAGGTCAAGTTTACGGTGGCCCCGGATGCGATCCCTGGAGTTCGCGAATTACGGCTGGCGACTCCGAACGGTGCGAGTACGCTCGCGCAGGTCGTGATCGTTCGTGATCCTGTCATCGTCGAAACGGCAGATAACAATACGGCTGACAAGGCACAGTCTGTCACGCTGCCTGCCACATTGTGCGGGACCATCGAAAAGGTCGAGGATTTCGACTTCTTCAAGTTCACGGCTGCTGCCGGCCAGTCGATATCATTTCATGTCCGCTGCCAGCGCTTGCAGGACAAGATTCATGACCTGCAGGCTCATGCCGATCCGATTCTGTTTCTGCGTGATCAGCAAGGTGGCGTTCTGGCCATGTCTGACAATGCCTTTTTTGCGGATCCATTCCTGACGCACCAGTTCGAAAAGGCTGGGGAATATGTACTGGAACTGCGAGATGTCCGTTACCACGGGAATGTGTACTGGGAATACTGCATCGAAGTGAATTCGCGTCCGTACGTCACAGGAGCATTCCCCAAAGCTGTGAAGGCTGGGGTTGATACGACGGTCGAATTGAGCGGCGTCTTTCTGCCCGCAGGCCAAAAGCCCACGATCAAGATCCCCGAAGGGACTCGACCGGGAAGTTTCTTCATGCCGTTAACCCTGGGGGATCAGATCACGAATCCGGTTCCGTTTTATGTGACAGATCTGCCGACGTTCAATGAACCGGCGACGGACAACAATTCTCCTCAGACAGCGTCGGTTGTCGAAGTTCCGCAAGTGATCAGCGGACGTATCGAATCTGAAGCCGATCTCGACTGCTATTCGTTTGTCGCGAAGAAGGGCGAGAAATTCACGTTTGAAATCATGGCTCGTCGACAGATGTCAAACCTGGATTCCTTCCTGCGAATCCTCAATGACAAAGGGCAGGCATTGCGTGAGGATGACGATGGGCGGTTTGGCAGGCTGACATTCTCGGACACGTACCTTGAAGGCTGGGAAGCCCCGGCAGACGGAACTTTCACTGTGGAAGTTCGTGATGTTCATTTGCGAGGCGGCCCCGGTTTTGAATACGTCCTGCAGATCACTCGCACGGTTCCCTATTTCGAATTGCAACTCGATACCGACAAGACGCTGCTGACACCGGGAATGAGCAACGCGATCTTCGCTCGAGTCGTCCGTAAACACGGATTCACCGGTGAAGTTCAATTGCATGTGACCGGGTTGCCCCCCGAAGTGACGGCGACCTGTGGGAAGATTCTTGCAGGCAAAAGCCAGGATGGTTGCATCGTGTTGACGGCAGCACTAGGTTCACCAATGCTTGCAAATGAACTGCAGGTCTACGGAACAGCGAAACATCCTCAAGGCGAAAACCAGCCGCCGCTGGAATTGTCCGCGAATGCCTCCCCGTTTCAGGAGTATTACTCGCCCGGTGGTGGTCGTGGTCACTATCCCGTGGAATCGCATGTCGTCAGCATCGGCCCTCCGTCGGACATTCTCTCCATCAAGCTGAGTGAGACCGACATTCGTCTGAAACCTGGTGAATCCCGGAAAATCACGGTGACGTTAGAGCGGAATAAGGACGTCAATCAGAACGTGACGCTCGACATGTTGTACAAGCACCTGGATTCCGTATTTGCCAACAGTTTGCCGGAGGGGGTGACGATCGATGGCAATCAGAGCAAGACGCTGCTGACGGGGACGACGAGCGAAGGTGTTATCACGCTGAAAGCGGACAAGTCCGCTCCACCTGCAGACAAACAGGTGGGAGTCGTGATGGCGAATTTTGCGATCAACTTTGTCATGAAAGCGACCTATTCCAGTCCCCCCGTGTTCGTGACCGTGGAGAAAGCGGAGTAGCGTTGATGATGAACACTGCAATCCCATCTGCTCCCCACATTCCCGTTATTGGAGTGATCGGTGGGATTGGCTCGGGCAAATCGGCGGTGACACGATGGGTCGCCGACCACGCCAACGTATTGAGGATTGATGCAGATCAGATGGGTCACGCCGCATTGCGGATGGACACTGTGAAGCAGTCACTTCAGCAGCGATTCGGGAACGACATCCTGAACGAATCTGGGGAAATCCGCAGAGACGTACTGGCTCAACGTGTTTTCGGGGATTCAGAAGGACAAAAAACTGCCAGGCGCGACCTCGAGAAGATCGTACATCCCGCTATCGAACAACAGATCGTTGATGCGATCGCAGATGGAGTGAAACAGGGTTGCCAGGGAGTTTTACTGGACGCAGCGGTACTACTGGAAGCAGGTTGGAGGCATCGTTGCGATGCCGTGGTATTTGTCGATGCACCGGATGCTGTTCGGGAGAGACGAGTTGCAGCACGAAACGGCTGGAGTCTTTCCGAATTGCAGCGTCGGGAGGCAAGTCAGCTTGGGCTGGACGAAAAACGGAACCAGTCAGACGTCGTGATTTCGAATGAAGCCGACGATGATCGTGGTGGACGGGAATTGCTTGATTTTTTGTTGAGAAACTGGGGCATCTGTTGCAAACCGTTGTCAAATTCGTCACAACAATCCTAGAATTCTGTTGAGTTCCTCCCTCCTTGATTGATGGTTTTCCCGAATTCCCGTTTCTTCAACTGTTCTCGGGCAAGACGCGTCCTAGTCCAATAAGCCTTCCGATTGCCGCATGGATGCGGGTCTGCCAATTCAAGTTTTGTGCGACCTTCGAATTCCGCTGATGACACCTTTCGTTATTCCGGACGTTCTACCTTCGGTAGTTCGCCCCTCGTTGAGTCTCGCTTTTCAGCGGACTGGCGAGTTCCCGATTCCGAGTCTCCTGCTATGAAACCACGTCCCAGTATTCCGCGCAACAATCCTTCCGTACCCGCCGGGTGGGAAGTTTCTGAAGATGGTCCACCGCTGGCATTCGCTCGCGAAGCAGCCCCGGCTGTTCCGCCACCGAATGACGACGAAGATGAACACACCAACTTTGTCGCCGATGAGCGTTACGAAGAGATCAAGCGAGGCGATACGGATATTCACATCGCCGAACTGCAGCGGCTGACGATGAAGGAACTGATCGTTCTCGCCAAGCAAGAGAACATCACCGAATACACAGGCCTGAAGAAACAGGACCTCATCTTCAAGATCCTCAAAGAGAGGACGAAGATGAATGGGCTGATGTTTGGCGAAGGAACCCTCGAAATCCTGCCGGATGGGTTCGGTTTCCTGCGCAGCCCCGACTATCACTACCTTCCATGCCCGGACGATATCTATGTCTCGCCGAGCCAGATTCGTCGGTTTGGCCTGCGGACAGGTGCAACAGTCGCCGGACAGATCCGGCCCCCTAAAGAAAACGAACGCTACTTCGCTTTGTTGCGTGTCGAAGCAATCAACAACGAAGATCCGAATCTGTTGACGGAAAAGGTCTTCTTCGATGATCTGACTCCACTTCATCCGACGCGTCGCCTGAAACTGTGTGGCGATCCCGGTGAATTGAGTACACGTGTTGTTGATATCGTTGCTCCGATCGGGATGGGCCAGCGTGGCTTGATCGTTTCGCCACCGCGAGCTGGTAAGACGATCCTGCTGCAGAAGATGGCGAAGTCCGTTCTGGCGGGGGATCCTGACGTCTATGTCATCGTGCTGCTGATTGACGAGCGGCCTGAAGAAGTGACGGACATGGAACGGCAGGTCAAAGGAAAGAACTGCGAAGTCATCAGCAGCACATTCGATGAACCACCAAGCCGCCATATCCAGGTCGCCGAAATGGTGATCGAAAAGGCAAAGCGGATGGTCGAGTATGGTCAGCACGTGGTGATCTTCCTCGATTCCATCACCAGGCTGGCTCGTGCCTACAACACGGAATGTCCGCATTCCGGCAAGATCCTGACCGGCGGTGTCGATGCCAGTGCATTGCAGCATCCCAAGCGATTCTTCGGTGCGGCCCGTAACGTCGAAGAAGGGGGCAGCCTGACGATTGTTGCCACGGCTCTTGTCGATACCGGCAGCAAGATGGATGACGTGATTTTCGAAGAGTTCAAGGGAACCGGAAACACCGAACTGCATCTGGATCGTCGAATGGTCGAAAAACGCGTCTGGCCAGCAATCGATGTCAACAAATCGGGTACTCGGCGTGAAGAATTGCTGATGACCGAAGAGGAACTTCGTCGAGTCTGGATTCTGCGTCGAGTGATCAACGATATGAATCCGGTCGAAGCGATGGAACTGCTGATCAACCGGATGCGCAGGACCAAGACCAACGAAGAATTCCTGATGAGTATGAACCTGGGGTAGGCGATTTGTTGTCGCTTCGAACGCGTCGATCATCCGTTCACTCTCAGTCGAAATGAACAGAACTCAACCGGGTCAGCATCCATTCAGATGGTGACCAATTTCAATAAGGCGAATGGGAATGCCGAAGGTACTGGAAGGGACATTGCTGGTGGGCGATGATCGGGCCGCGATTGTCGTTTCGCGATTTAACGATCTGGTCACAGAGCGCTTGCTGGCCGGTGCGATTGAAACATTGCGTCGACATGGTCTGTCAGATGATCGAGTCACGGTTGTTCATGTTCCCGGTTCGTTTGAATTGCCTCTGGCAGCGAACAAGCTGGCTCATAGCGGCAAGTTCACAATGGTCATCTGCCTGGGCGCCGTGATTCAGGGTGAAACGACTCACCATGAATACATCAATCAACAGGTTGCCGCCGGGATTCTGCAGGCGTCGTTGACCAGTGGCATTCCTGTGACATTTGGTGTCTTAACGTGTCAGACCATGGATCAGGCACTGGATCGTGCGGGTGGGAAAGCTGGAAACAAGGGGAATGAAGCCACTCTCGCCGCTATTGAAATGTCGAATCTGCTGCGAGTCATGAAGGCTGGTGTCATTTGAAGATTCGATGACCCTGCGTTTGTGAGATCGCATTTAGACGGTGGCTTTCGCCTGGCGAAAGACCACCGTTGGATCGCGTCAGTTCATTGGAAGCGGACAGGTAGCAAGGCTCGAATCGGTATGTCAACTCGTCGTCATAAGGCTCGCGAAGTCGCATTGCAGATGCTTTTCCAGAAGGATCTGAATCCCGACGTAGCCCCGGATCTTATTCGCGAACAGATTCAGGAAGCCTTGGAAGACGAGCGACTGAGTCGCTTTGCCTGGAGCCTGTATGCGGGTGTCATCGAAAGCCTGTCCATGATCGATGCGCGGATCGAATCTGTTGCATCGCACTGGAGCGTCGAACGGATGCCTGCAACAGATCGCAACGCCATCCGGTTGGGTGCGTTTGAGATCCTTTACACAGAGACACCGCCGCGCGTAGCGATCGACGAAGCGCTTGAACTGGCCAAAAGCTTTGGAAGCGCCAATTCCTCGTCCTTCGTGAACGGCATCCTTGATCGTCTGATCCCCAAGGAAAAGCGAAACGCGAGCGAATCTGCCGCAACGGAAACTCAATCTGAGTCTGAATCAGAACTGAGTGACTGATCGGCGTATGTATTCGGAATTCTCGTTTCTACGACCGCTGTAACTGCGCTCTGCCGTCGTCGCACGTTGAAAAAGACGAACGGTCTTTCACGCGATCGGCTGTTTCTGGTGTCTATGAACAGTTACCGATATGATGCATCCGATGTGTTCGGGCTTCGCATGTTTTTGTCTCCATGAGTTTCGAAGGAGTTTTGCCGATGATCCGTCTGAAGTTCTTCCTCGCCGCGTTCATGGCGCTGGGGCTGTCAGGATTCTCACAGGGTGCAGATAACGAACCGCCCGCCGGTTTTGTCGCATTGTTCAACGGCAAGGATCTGGCTGGTTGGCACGGCTACGACACCAAGGACCCTCGAAAATTCCAGGAAATGTCTGCTGAGGACCAGCAGGCGGCGCGTGAGAAGAGCCTTGAGGACATCAAGAAGCACTGGACAATCCAGGGTGCTGATCTGGTCAATGATGGAAACGGTTTGTATCTGACGACCGACAAGAACTACGGCGATTACGAACTGTGGATTGATTACAAGACCGTACCCAAGGCCGACAGCGGGATCTATCTGAAGGGTGTTCCTCAAGTCCAGATCTGGGACTTCACCGATCCGTCAAAGTTCGGTCTGGGTGCAGACAAGGGTTCGGGGGGCCTTTGGAACAATAGTGCTGGAAAGCCCGGTAAGGACCCACTGGTCCTGGCCGATAAGCCACTGGGAGAATGGAACCGTTTCCACATCATTCAGATCGGAGCCCGTACCACCGTCTATTTGAATGACAAGCTTGTCGTCAACAACGCGATCCTGGAAAACTACTTCGATCGTTCACAGCCATTGCTGCCACGCGGCCCCATTCAACTGCAGACGCACGGTGGAGAAATTCGCTGGAAGAACATCTTCGTGCGTGAGATTCCCCTCGAAGAGGCAACTGCAAAACTGCAGGCTGCTGCTGACAAGGAAGGCTTCAAATCACTGTTCAACGGAACGGACCTGACGGGTTGGGCCGGGGCTGCTGACAACTACGAAGTCGTCGATGGAGCGATCCGTTGCAAAGCTGGCAAGGGTGGAGTTCTGCACACCAAGGACGAGTATTCAGACTTCGTCGTCCGGCTGGAATTCAAGGTGCCACCTGGAGGTAACAACGGTCTGGCCATTCGGTATCCGGGGCAAGGTGACACTGCTTATGTCGGCATGTGCGAACTGCAGGTTCTCGACAATGAAGCTCCTCAGTACGCGAAGCTCGACAAACGTCAGTATCACGGTTCAGCCTATGGCATGGCAGCAGCGGCACGAGGCTATCAGCGTCCTGCCGGGCAATGGAACTATCAGGAAGTGACTGTGAAAGGTTCAACAATCACTGTTGAACTGAACGGCAGCATTATCCTCAACACAGATCTCAGCAAGATCACTGAGTACATGGCAAACTCGCCGCATCCAGGCAAGGATCGTACCCAGGGCTTCTTCGGATTTGCCGGTCACGGTGACGCCGTGTCGTTCCGTAACGTCCAGATCAAGGCTCTGGAAGCCGCCAAGTAGTGTGTGGTCCAGTTGATCGTCGAGAATGACTCTGTTGCCTGGCGGGATTCAGCCAGGCACTTTTTTTAATGGCACGCGATCAGGAAGCAATTCGTTCGCGTGATGCTGGTGCGGCGTCAGTCCCTTCAAGTCGAAAACCGAGAG
>CAXBSB010000016.1:0-55100 GCA_963977965.1 uncultured Schlesneria sp. | reverse complement strand
ATTCAGAACGCCGACCAGATTGTCGATGTCCCGCTTCTTGAATTGTCCGGTAATCTGGCCATGGGCACTGATGACACTGTTGATCGTCGGTGCAGACTTCACTTTACCGTCGAGCAGAATTGCCAGTCGTTTGCGAGACTGGTCAGTCTTGTCAGGAAGATTGTCGCTCGTCAGCTTGTGGAATAGGGCAGCACCGCGGGCATTGAATGAGAAGGCGACTGCCAACTGTCCATTTTCGTCTGTCGTGGCACGTGCATTCGTCAGGTAGAAGCCCGTCACAGCTCGATCCGGAGGATCGTGCTTGATCAGGACTTGCAGGACTTTGACTTCCGCTCCGGTCTGTGGGTCGAAACGGGTTACCGTCCGATTTCCGGCCGAGTTCCAATTCTGTTCACGTTCGGTTGGATCAGACACATCATGCCAGGCGGCGATGATCTGACCTTCAGGTCGATATTCATTTTCGTTTTCAGGCAGTTTTGCAGCTTGATCGATCAACTGCTGGTCGTAGCGTGGTTCGGCGACGATACCAAATTCCAGGCTCCCCAGCTTGACGATCAATGCCTTCTTCTGGCGAACAAGGTCTGGATCGGCACCAGGGATGATGACTTCGATACGATCAGCACCCACGCGTCGAACGGCAACTTCTTCAGCTCCGGACGGATTGATACGCTTGGCGATGGCCTGAACCATCTTGTCAACCGTTTCTTTGTTGACAGTCTTTCCCTGCAACTTGGCGGCTGCCACATCGATTTCGTAGACGAGGTTGGTTCCCCCGGCGAGGTCGATGCCCAGATGAATTGCATCCATCCAGGACTTCGCTTTCGGTAGCGGAGGCAGTTCGGGATCGCCTTCTTTCCGATTCGATTCGGCCTTGGCCCGGTCGGCGAGCAGTTTCGAGTGCTCCATCTGGCCAGCGATTTCCATGTATACAAATGGTGCCAGAGCCATGAAGAGGCTCATCAGCACCACGCTGATCCGGCCCGACAGATCATTCAGGCGCAGCAGTCGTCCAATCAAATTGCCGAGAAAAAACGGCGCGATGAAGACGACGGCCAACACTCCCAAAATCAACCATCCATTGGCTCGGGGCGGATCAATTTCCGCCTGGAGCAGAAGAAGGCAGTGTCCAAATCCGTCCATTCGTGAGTTCCGTTCCCTAACGTTGTCTACGTTGTTCGTGAATTCCAACCACTGGAAATGTTGTGAAGGGCATTAATCACAGCCCTGTACGTCTGCCAGTGATCTGCCTGATGACAGTTGCCTGGCCCTATCCACTTACTCAAATCACGTCGGTTTCGTTGTCGTTTCTGTCGGCTCATCACCAAAGACTTCAGCGATTGCCGTTCGTCGAAATCGAATCCGTGTGTTGTCGTCTACTTTCAATGTGACTTCCTTGCCATCCGCCGAGATATTCACGACGGAACCAAGAATCCCTCCGATCGTTGCCACTCGATCGTTCTTCTTCATGTTCTTCAGCATGGATTCCCGCTTTGCCTGATCGCGGCGCCTGGGGGAATCCATGACGTAAAACAAGAAGAAAATTGCCAGAAGCGGAAACGCCAACGACCACAACGGAGCCTGCGGACCGGCAGCTTCCCCTTCGGCGAGTAACAACAGTGTATTCAGTTCAACAAGCATTCGATTTCAACAAGTCCCACAGGCGACAGACGATCCGGCCGGAAAAGGAAGTCGGCATATTAAACGGATCGTGCCCAACCGGCAAGTTGAGCCGCCCGGAACTCCCCAGACTTCCCTTCCCGGATTGCCTGCCGCAACCCCTTCAGCAGCTTCTGGTAGTACGCGATGTTATGCCACGACAACAAGATTGGGCCAAGCATTTCACCCGCAATAAACAAATGTCGCAGGTACGAGCGACTGAATCGCAGGCAGACAGGACAGTCGCATTCCGGGTCCAGCGGGCCAGGGTCCGTGCGGTGCTTCAAATTACGTAACTTCAATGCTCCACCGCTTGTAAATGCGGTAGCGTTGCGCCCGTTGCGGGTCGGCATCACACAATCGAACAGGTCAATTCCTCGCAAAACCCCCTCCAGAATGTCGACGGGACGACCGACTCCCATCAAATATCGAGGGCGATCCGTCGGAAGCATCGGGACGGTAAAATCGAGAGTGGAATACATTTCCTGAGGTTCTTCGCCGACGCTCAATCCGCCGATGGCATATCCAGGAAAATTCAGCGGTAACAGCCCGCTGGCGGAATATTCACGCATTTCCTGATGCGTCCCCCCCTGAACAATGCCGAACAGGGCCTGGTCACTGCGCCGCTGAGCATCACGGCAGCGAGCCGCCCAGCGAGTGGTTCGCTCGACCGCCGTTTTCATTTTTTCCATCGGTGCATCGTGAGGCGGGCACTCATCCAGGCACATGATGCAATCCGCACCGAGCTGTTCCTGAATCAGGATGGCCTGCTCGGGAGACAACTGCAGCAGGCTGCCATCGATGTGCGACCGGAACACGACTTTTTCGTCGTCGATCTTGCGCATTGTCGCGAGGCTGAAAACCTGGAATCCGCCGCTGTCCGTCAGAATCGGCCCATCCCAGCACATGAACTTATGCAGTCCACCAAGTTCGGCAACGACTTCGGCCCCAGGACGCAACGCCAGATGATAGGTATTGGCCAGGACCATCTGAGCCCCCGCCTGCACCAGTTGCTCGGGAGTCAATCCTTTCACGGTAGCCAGGGTCCCGACCGGCATGAATGCAGGGGTCTCTACTGTTCCGTGGGGAGTTTCCCAGCGGCCGGTCCGCGCGCCCGTCCCCGGATCAACCGCGTCCAGATAAAATCGAAAACCAGCCACCAAAACCTCCTCGCCACGATAAAACCGCAACGAGAATACAAAGAGACCTCGTGACACGGAACCACTGTGACGCGATTTGACTTGTTCCGGGAACTCTTCAAGATCGCCGCGACTCCCGGGAGCGAGTCGCAACTCCTTTTCAGGTTGTGAGATAGAGGTCGTGCTGCGATGTTGGAAGATGCCAACAGCAGGGGGGACTCAATTCGAGCCACGAATTGGATAGAACGGGGCCTGGTCCTAACAAGATTCGGCGGGACCCTCACCTTTCCGCCTCAGGGATTCACGGACGTGCGACCCGCAACAATCCTCGCGAACAGCCGGTGATCGTGATAACGTA
Organism: uncultured Schlesneria sp.; assembly: GCA_963977965.1. Lineage (GTDB taxonomy): Bacteria > Planctomycetota > Planctomycetia > Planctomycetales > Planctomycetaceae > Schlesneria. The sequence goes on along the minus strand of CAXBSB010000016.1, from coordinate 51,947 downwards.
TCGAAATTCCGACCCATCGTCTTCTCAAGCCCTATTGAGTACCCCGTTTATGCCGATCCCGTCCGCGCCGACGATGTTGCTGGCGGTGGGGGGAATGGCCTTGCTGCTTGGTCGCTGGCTGCCGGTTTCACGGTGGTACGAGCGAGTCTGGCTGACTGCGATCGTTGGTGCCTGCTGGTTGATCTTTGCCGACGATGCCAAGTCCGACACCCAAGCACTTGACGGCACAACCACAGCCTGGATTGCGGATTCTCTGGCACAGGCAGGCCAGTCCCTCGCCTTGCTGACAGGTGTTCTCTACGGGGTGGGCTCATTTGGAATCGCTTCACCGCGAGAACGCACTGCCGAGCGATTCGGGTTTCTGAGTTTGCAGATTGCGGGTGCGATGCTCGTCGTCTGTGCCAATGATCTGATTTCGCTGGCGCTTTCGCTGGAGATTGTCCAGTTCGCATCGTGGGGACAGTCCCAGCGCCAGCGAGCAGAGACCTGGGTCAATCCGCAGACTCGTGATCTCAAACCGCAACATCCCGGTAATACAGATGAAATCCCTCTTTGCCTGGGGATCATATCCTCCTGTTGTCTGTGGCTGGGGATTGCCTTCTGCGCCTGCCTGACAGCATCAACACACTTCGATGATGTCCGTCGAGTGCTTACTGACGCCTATGGTCTATATGGAACTCGAGCGACGATCGGAACGGGTTCGAAACTGGGGCTGCTGGCGTTTGGGCTGATGGTGGCGGGGTTGGGAGGTCGGATCGGTCTGGTTCCCTGGCAGATGGGGTTGATGGAAAACAACCGGCATCTGGATTACTGGACGACGGGTTGTTTGCAATCAATCGGGCAACTGACCGCAGTCCTGGCGCTGACTCGGCTGTGTGGCAGCGTCTGGGTCGGCTATCGAGACGATCTGTTGTTGATATTGCTGGTCGCCGCGGGAATGACCAGTCTCGTCGTCGCTGGACTGGCGGGCCTGGACTTAAAGAACGGCGAAGGACGATTGCGGCGCTGGACCAGTTCGGTGGTCATGCTGCAAGGGGCCTGGCTGACAGTCGGCGTGATTGCCGTGACAGCACATCTGGCCTCACCCGAACAACAAATACTAACTGGTTCCAGCAATCCCCTGGGGACTCTGATCTTTGCACTGGCGGGCAGTCAAGTGGCAATGGCTTCGCTCTTCCTGATGCTTTCGTACCTGACGCGCGATGGTCGTGACGTCGAGTTCATTGACGAATTGCTGGGATTAGTCCGATTGAGACCACTTGCCGCGATAACTCTTGTCGGGACTCTGGCGAGTCTCGTCAGTCAGCCACCGTTATGGGGTTTCTGGTCCAACTGGTTGTTACTGATGGCCGGTTTGAATGTCCCCGCAGTCAGCGGACGCGAAATCGCGACATCGCATGTCGGAGTGATCGCGTTGTTAATCGCCACGACCGCGGCGTCATTGATGATGACACTCGTCGTTCTTCGAATAGTGCGAATTCTGTTGCTGGAGAGGCCGATTTCCAGGACGATGCCCCAAGGAAAGCAATCCGCACTGTGGTCGAGTTGTTTTTGCACCGCGTTGTTGATCGCCATCGGGATCTTCCCCGGCCCGGTCGTCAGACTGGCTTCCACGGTACGCTTTCCAGAACACCGAGGTTCTCCCGACGTTCCAACTGGCTCCAGCCGAGGTACCGCCACTGCCAGTCGATCACCATGAAGCACCGGCGCCGTCGTAGCCGAAGTCGTAAGACTTCGGACGTTTGAAAACGGAGTTTCCCCGCACCTTGGGGGCATACATAGGGGTGGAACTCTGGTCGATCTTGGTGATGTCTGTGGCCGATCGGTTGTTCGACAGACAAACCGGGAGGGCGGGCTCCTGCCGAGCCGCGATTGCGTATTACACTTCCAAGTCTTTAGACGGTTCGGCAGGAGCCTCACCCTCCCGTTTCGGCGATCGCTGGCCGATTTGGCATTCACGAATTCGGCTAACGTCATCCTTCGAATAGCTCCCTAATTGCAAATTGATCTGAAGTGACGGAGAATCCCAGGCCGTAATGTCTCGTTGACCGATTCCTCGAAGGAGATCGCTTTATGCGTTATCTGCAATGTTCCCTCACAGCAGTGGTGGCTATGGCATTCGCCAGTTTTGCGGGTGCTGCCGAACTGACCGATCTGATTGCTTCCGGTGCTGAAGTCAAAAAGGTGGCTGGTGACTGCAAGTTCACGGAAGGGCCCGCTTATTCCCCCAAGGGATTTCTACTGTTCAGTGATATTCCAAATTCGCGAATTGTCCGGGTCGATGCCGACGGCGCGATCAGCGATTTCCTGAAACCTTCCGGTGCTGCCAATGGTCTGGTGTTTGATGCCGCCGGAAACCTGTATGCCTGCCAGGGGGGAGCCCGCCGGATCGTGAAGATCGGTACGCAGGATGGCAAGATCGAACCGTTGTGCGAATCATTCGATGGGAAACCATTGAACAGCCCCAACGATCTGGCTCTCGATGGCCATGGCGGTCTGTACTTCACCGATCCTCGCTACGGCCAGGACATGAAGATTGATCAGCCCTGCATGGGGGTCTATTACATCGATGCTGCTGGCAAGACGACTCGAGTAATCGATAATCGAGAACGCCCCAATGGTGTGCTGGTGACGAGTGATCACAAGACGCTGCTGGTTGCTGAACCGAATAAGCGAGAACTGTGGAGCTACCCGATTTCCGGCCCCGGTCAACTCGGTGCTGGCAAGCTGATCTTCACCGGGGATCCGTCACTCGATGGCGGAGGCCCTGACGGAATGGCCCTGGATGCACAGGGACACATCTATGCGACCTACAAGAGCCTGGTCGTTTTGAAAGCGGACGGTGGATTGATCGGTCGGATTCCCGTTCCTGAACAACCTGCAAACTGCACATTTGGTGGTGCAGACGGCAAGACTCTGTACATCACCGCTCGAACGAGTCTCTATTCGTTGTCGATGAATGTTGCCGGAGCGGCCCTCTGCACAAACGGACCGAAGCCAGCGCCCGCCGTCACTCGAGTCTCGCATCCGTCGTTCCGAGGACCGGCACGATTGGCTCAAGGGGCAAAGGAAGAGGCTGCTGCGAAAGAAGTGAAGATCGAAGACCTGACCCTGAAGATTCCGGCGACATGGAAGCAACAGCCACCAGCCAACAAGCTGCGCCTGGCTCAGTTCCTGATCCCGCCTGCGGAAGGTGATGAACATCCCACGGAACTGGTCATTTCTTCATTCCCAGGTGGAGGTGGCGGAATCGACGCCAATCTGAAGCGATGGACCGATCAGTTTGCGCCCGATGGCCGCAAGGTAAAGATCACCTCAGGAAAAGCACCTCAGGGAGGCTATGTTGTCCACAACGTCACAGGAACCTACCTGTATACCGCAGGTGGGCCCTTTGCCGGTGGAAAGAAAGAGCTGCGACCTGATCATCGTTCGATCAGTGTGATTCTGACGATCGAGAACAAGGCCAACTACTTCATCCGTCTGACGGGAACAGAAAAGGCCGTCAACGCTGCGGCAGATGCCCTGCGTGCTTCTTTCGGTGCGAACGCGAAAGAAGAGAAGGATTACGAGATCTGAACAATGATGTATGGGGAGCGACCTGCTGCCAAGCTTCGTCGCTCCCCTGATTTCTCCCCAGTGTCGATCGGGTAGCGTCGCGTGTTTTGGTGCCCGCAGGACGCCTGCTGGAAAAGCTCAAGACGTGTTGCCGGGCTCAACGCATCAGCCGGCACGCGCTAGCGTCCGGTTTTCTTTTCACTGTCAATTGCGTCGCGCACCGCCTCCAGAAACCGGACGCTAGCGCGTACCGGCTGATGGGTTGAAACTGGAAAACTTGTCGTCCTGGAAATCTGTTTGGAACCACGTCGATTCAGAGTTGGCCCATCAGGCGCTGGGCCCTAGCCCACTGATCGGACGAGCCACCTTCGCCCATTGCATACGGTGTTTGCCATGACGAATCATCGATTCTGGCTGGTCGCGATACTGCTTGTGGCGAGTCCGCTGCTGGCACAGGACGATGATGACGAACAGCCGCCTGGTCTACGTGCGCGATACACCGTCGGCACGGTTTCCGTGGAACGGATCGACAGCGATATTGCATTTCCCTGGGGAGATACCGTTCCTGACGAGCGGTTGCCACCCGGGAAATTCCACGCTCAATGGATGGGTTCGCTGCTGCTTCGCAGCGAAGAAAAGCACCAGTTTCATGCCTTCGTGCAAGGACGCCTGAAGCTGATCGTCAACGGTCAAGTGGTTCTGGAAGGAGCAACAGATTCCCCGCAGTGGATCAGCGGCCCCGAAACGGCGTTGCCGTTCGGCGATCAATCGTTTGACCTGACATTTGAACGGACAGGCGACGCGGCACATTTGAAACTCTACTGGTCTTCTGCTGAGTTTCCGCTGGAGCCCGTTCCATACCACGTTTTGTTTCAGACAAAGCCATCTCCTGAATTGTCGCTGATTGAACAGGGACGCATCGAGTACGAAGCCTTCCGTTGCGGCAATTGTCATGCAGGACCGAGCAAGAAAACTGGAACCGCGAGTTCGAATATGCCAGCACCGGCACTCGATCATGTCGGACAGGGGACTCGCCGGGACTGGCTGATCCGAAAGTTGACTCAATCGGCCGATGCCACCGCAGATCCAGCGACAGACCACGGAAAGATGCCTCATTTCGGCTTCGCCCCGGCCGATGCCGAAGCAATCGTGGCGGTCCTGACCACGAAGGCGATTTCCGTGGACTTAACGTCCCCGGCAAAACTCAAAGACTCAGAACGGGACAAGGATCGTCAGGCAGGGAGTACGTTGATTCGATCCGTCGGATGTCTGGCGTGCCATCAGTGGAACAAGCTTGGTGAAACTACTCCGTTTGGTGGCGGTTCGCTGGATGATCTTGGTCAGAAGCGGACATACGACTGGGTCAATTCCTGGCTGGCCAACCCGGCCAAGGTCAATGCACAGCATCGAATGCCGATCGTGACGCTGACCGACAAGGAACGGTTGCAGATTGCGCTGGCATTGACGGGAACGACTTCACCCCCGGCAGTCGCTTCACCACCAGCAGCCAGCGATGCGGTGCTGGCTCGAGGAACCCGACTGATCGAATCCGCCCGCTGTGCGTCCTGTCATGAACTTCCAAAACTCAACGTTGTCACTTCGCATCTGCCATCGCTGATTGGGGCCAAGGTTGATTGGGAACGTGGCTGTCTGCAGAAGCCGGATCGCGAGAAGTCTCGTCCATCGTTTCCTTCCGCACATGGCAACGCATTGAAAGCTTATCTTGCATCCTGGACTGTCGTGCCGGTTGCGAATGAGGTTCCAGCGAGTGCTCTGGATGGTCGTCGTATCCTGCAGCGAAAGAACTGCGTCGCCTGCCATGACCGGGACGCCACTCGCGGGATCGCTCGATTGGCAGCAGCGATTGCGAAGACTGACGAAGCTCTTTCGGGACAGCATATGACTTTGATCCCGCCGCGTTTGAATGCGGTCGGAGATCGGATGCACGACACGGGATTGGCCGAGGCGATCCGGGGCGAACAGAAAACACCGCGCCTGAACTGGCTGCGAGTTCGCATGCCGAAGTTTGCTCATTCAGCACAGGAACAGCAGAGCCTGCTGACACACCTGATCGGGCATGACCGAATCCCGGCCGCTGGTCCTGCTCAGAAGACGCCCGTGATTGCAAAGTCCGCAGACCCGCAGCGACTGCTCGCCGGGCGTGAATTACTGGGGGGTAAGGGATTCAGTTGTGTCGCCTGTCATGCCGTGAAGGATTACACGCCTAAGGTCACGGCACTGGGGACTCGTGGTTCCAATCTGCACATGATCGGCCAGCGGATGCGTACAGAGTACTACTTCCGGTGGACACGGGCTCCGCTGCGAGTCATGCCGGGCGTCGAAATGCCCAACTATCAGCGTCCTCACGAATTCATCCTGCCGGGACAACTTGACCAGCAACTGAGTGCGATCTGGGAAGCACTCAATGATCCGAACTTGACGGCACCATCCAATCCCGCCGTAGTTGAGCAGTTCTTTTCGGTGGGCGAACAGGATCTGCCCCGCGTTGTGCGCGACGTTTTTACAGTTCCCGGAGTCGCTGAAGAAACAGTCGCTCGATCATTTGCGATCGGCCTGCCGGGGGGGCATTCGGTCCTGTTCGATCTTGAGACCTGCTCGGTCCGTGGCTGGACGCTGGGAGATTTTGCTCGGCAGCGCTGTGAGGGAAAGCGATGGTACTGGGATCTGGCAGGGACAGTCTTGGCAACCCGATTTGATCCTCGACCAGACATCCTGCTGGTTCACAAAACGTCAGACGAAGTGATCGGCCTGGAAACTGGGTGGACTGTCACAAGCCAATTGAAGCGGGACGAACGCAACTCTCACGGCATCACGCTGGTCTATGACCTGCGGTTTCAGAAAGGCGAGACGACTTATCTGCTCAGTGAAATCACAGATACCTTCAGCATCCTCACGTCAAATTCCAGCAGCGGCTGGCAGCGCCAGATCACTATCAAGCCGTCAGATACCTGGTGGCCATGGCTGCGTAATGCCAACCCGGGAACGATCGTGGAACATGCTCGCATCACGGCGGATGGCCGGAAGAATGAGGGGTCGGCTTCGCTTCCCGAGAACGCCGTTCGGTTCAATTCCGACAAGAATCTTGCTGTGACAACCGTTCAGTATCAGACGACGCTGCGCTGGCAGAATCCTCGCTTGAATCCCGCAGCGCCGTTGATGAGTCGGGATGAGCCGATCACGTCGGTCCCTGGTTTTCGTGGGCACAGGTTGCCTCTGCCGCGGTCGATCATGCCCACGGCACTCGCCTGGGACAGTCGCAATCGCCTGGTGTTTTCATCCTTCAAAGGACATGTCTACCGGCTCGATCCGTCACAGAGTGGTGAAGTCCCATTGACGACGATTGAGGAAGGATTGGCTGCTCCTTACGGGATCATCGAGGTTCCTGTGGATCCCCAGAACCCTGCGGAACAAGCGGCATTGCTGATCGCTCACAAACCAGAACTGCTGCGATTGAGTCTTGATTCAGCGGGTCGAGTGATTGGACGGAAGGTCTTTGCGAGCGGTTGGGGCGTGACGGATGACTATCACGACTGGGCCTGCGGGATCGTCCGCGACTCGCGCGGCGATCTGTTCATCGGTTTGGGAAGCGACTACACCTTCAAGAATCGTCCGATCACACGATCTCGCTGGCGAGGCGACATTCTCAAGATCGATTCTCAAGGCAAGATTGAATCGATTGCGCGCGGTTTGCGATACCCGACCGGGCTGACAATCGATGATCAGGATCGACTGTTCTGCACCGATCAGCAGGGGGTACAGAATACATTCAATGAATTGAATTTCATTCAGGCGGGGCATCGCTATGGAGTCCCCAGTCGCCACGAGACTGAACCGAATGCTGTGGCTGATCCTCCTGCGATTCAGATCCCGCATCCCTGGACGCGCAGCGTCAACGGCGTTGTGTGGGTTCCGAAATCCGGCAATCCCGGACTGGCTCCGATCGCCGGACACATGCTCGCTGCAGAGATCAACAACCACGTGCTGATTCGAATGAGTCTGCAAACGGTGGGAAAAGTTGTGCAGGGAGCCGTCTATCCGTTCAGCCGTCCCGCCAGGGAAGGTGACCCGTCAAACTTCGTCGGACCGCTCTGTATCGGGATCAGCCCTCAAGGAGAAGTTTATGTCGGTGGTCTGCAGGATGGGGGCTGGGCTGGTGGGCTGAATGTCGGTGAGATTGTCTCATTGGCTCCATCGGGCTCGCTTCCCAACGGCATTCGAGAAATCCGGGCGACACGTCAGGGGTTTGACATCGAATTCTTTCATCCGGTTGATCCAGCATTGGCGGTGCAATCGAATCAATTCAAGTTCTCTGGGTATACGCGAGTCTGGAAAGGGGATTATGCCACTCCCGATTCCAGTCACCATACCGCTGAAGTCCAGTCGGCCGCGATCAGTTCCGACGGCCGAACCGTCGCTTTGACGGTCGCGGGGCGGCGTCCGGGTTTTGTGTACGATATCTCGGTGGGAGAAATCGGAGCAGAATCTCAACGATCGCTATGGCCCGCGATCGGCCACTTCACACTTCATGCAATCCCCGAATGATCTGACCAGACAGGATATTGATCCGATGTCAAAAACTTCCTCTCGCATCATCTTGTTAACTGGTGCCACGCGCGGGTGCGGTCGATCGATGGTGGATCGATTTGTCGAGGCGGGGCAGACCGTCATCGGGTGTGGACGTTCGGAAGAACATATTCAGGAACTGCGACGTCAGTACGGTTCTCCGCATCGATTCGATCAGGTTGACGTCGGTGACGATGCTCAAGTTGCGGCATGGGCTCAATCAGTTTTGGCGGCAGGACTGGTGCCGGACCTGGTTTTGAACAATGCCGCGATCATGAATCATACGGCCCCGCTGTGGAAAATCAGTGCCGAAGAATTTCAGAACCTGATGAATGTGAACGTGGTCGGCACGGCCAATGTGATCCGGCATTTTGTCCCGGCGATGATCCAGCGGGGACGAGGTGTCATCGTCAACTTCAGCTCCGGCTGGGGACGCAGCACTGCGCCGGAAGTCGCACCGTATTGTGCCACCAAATATGCGATCGAAGGCCTGACACAGGCTTTGGCTCAGGAACTTCCTATTGGTATGGCAGCGATCCCGCTGAATCCCGGGATTATCAACACAGACATGCTGCAGCTATGCTGGGCTGATGGTGCAAACGCTTATCCCACTCCCGACCGATGGAGCCGGGTCGCAGTTCCGTTCCTGCTTTCTCTGGGGCCGAAAGATAACGGTGATTCGCTGAGCGTTCCGCTTTAGCAGGTCTGCAAACGGTCAACAGAGTTCTGACATCACGATATCACTGCGGGTGGAATCAACGATCGCGAAAATCTCTTTCTGCTCGCGATCGGGGACGCCGAATTTGCTCAGCGTCTGCTGCAGGTCGTCCATGAAGGAAAGCCATTCGGCAGCAGTGATATCGAGGTGGATATGAGAATCTCGCATCGAACGCCCGGTGTATTTCTGAGGTCCACCGGCAGCCCAGCAGACCTGTTCCGTCACCAGATACTTGAATCCCGCTTTGGAGACTCGATGATGTGCTTCGTCGACTTTAGGATTCGCATTCAGGCGCGGATCATCCATGATTCGATCAATGAAGTCATCAACCACGGCAGCGATGGAATAAACTCCGCCAAGGCGTTCATACAGTGATGGTTCAGTCATGGGTTGCTCCACCTGCGGGTGATTCGGACCAGATCCTGGTACGGGTCGTTCTTCCGTGTCGCGTCGGCACATGGTCCAGACGCTGACGTTTGAACTCAAATACTGAAGTCTGTGGTGCGGCCCAGCATTCGGTCGATCAGTTCCTGCGGCAGGTCAATCGCGAGCGATGCGCCGCTGGCCAGATCTGAAGGATTGATGCCGCAATAGACAGACCATGGACCCAGATGTCGCCAGCGACCGGCTCGCTTGGGTTCGCCGGGCATCACGGGTGTTGTACACCGGTTGCAACTGATGGTTGAAAAGCCCTGGTGGTGCAAGGGGTTCACGATGACCTGATTGTCAGCGATGTACTGGTCCATCTGCTCGTCGGTGAAGTTTGCCAGCGGATTGACTCGCACGCAGTTCATTGCGGTATCAACGGACAGGATCTGACAGCGACTGCGAGCCCCCCCTTCGGCCCGACGCAAGCTGCCGACCAGACAATCATACTGACCTCGCGCTTCATGCAGCGGGGCTGACTTTCGCATCTCGCAACATTCCTTCTGCCCTTCGGCTGACAGATAGAGAATGCCATACTGCTTCGTCTGCTCTTCCATGCTGAGTTTCGGTTGCAGCGTGATAATCTGCAGGTTGTACTCACGCGCGATTCGATCGCGCGTGTCGAGGGTTTCCTGGAAGTTGACTCCCGTGTCAACGAACAGAACCGGCATATCAACCTTCAGACGATTCAGCATGTGGCAGATGACGCTTCCTGCCATCTGCATCGCCGAGAGAGCTGCGACTCGTTTACCGAAGATTGCCCCGGCCCACTGCAGCAGTTCATCAGGAGTGCGGTCTTCAAATGCCTTATTGAGTTCGGCCAGATCGGCCTGAGAAAATCGAGCCATTCTTGATTCAACCCCACCGAGAAACTTATGGATGAAGGAAGTTTGTTAAGCACACAGGATCTGGTTACGGAGTAAAGTCGCTGGTCGCATCGACACTGAGGCAGAACCTTGCAATCAGTTCGGCAGCCTGATCGAGGTCTGTGAGCGAGACGATTTCAACCGGGCTGTGCATGTAGCGATTCGGGATGCAGACCAGTCCCGTAGCAACGCCGCCACGCGTCAATTGCAGTTGTGCGGCATCGTTGCTGGCAGCAGTGGCGAGTCCGTTGATCTGGACGGGAATCTCGGCCGAGCCAGCACATTCGACCAGGCGATCAAATACCACCGGATTCACGTTAGGACCGCGATAAAGAACCGGACCCTTTCCGATTTTGACACGACCAAACTGGTTCTCATCGATCGTTGGACAATCGGTGGCATGAGTCACGTCGACAACGATCCCCAATTGAGGATCGATCTGATAGGCACTCGTCTGTACACCTCGCAGGCCGATTTCCTCCTGAACCGTCGATACGGCAAATACGGCAGCACGAGGGTTACCACGATGGACTCGCTCCAGAGCGGACATGACGGTCCAGGCTCCGACTTTGTTATCCATCCCGGGAGCCGCAGCCATCCCGTTCCGCATCTCGCGAAAACCGAGTGTGACAGTAATCGGGTCACCGATATTCACGACCGATCGCGCGTCGTCGCCGTCGCGAGCCGCGATATCGACCCACAGATTCTTGATCTCGGGCACAACCTTACGGTCGTCGGGTGACTGCAGGTGAATCGGCTTGCGCGCGATGACACCTGTGACAGGGCCTGACTTCGTCCAGACCTGGACACTCTGACCGATCAGGACCTGGGGATCCCAGCCACCAATCGCATGGACCCACAGGAATCCCTTGTCATCGATATGCTTGACGAGCAGTCCGATTTGATCGCAGTGGCCTGCCAGCATAATCCGTGGCGAGCCCTTCGGATTAACGACGGCAGTGACGTTTCCATGCCAGTCGGTACGAACCTCATCAGCGAATTCCTGAGCGAACCTACGCACCACATCTTGAACGGGTCGCTCATATCCCGAGGGGCTCGGGGCTTCCAGAAGTTGCTTCAGAAAATTCAATTGCGGTTCCAGCATGGGCAATCCTTGGCTCAATCAACTCACTGACGATGCAACAAAAACAGTGCGAACTCGAAAGATTTTCTTTGACGATCAGATTTTGGCAGTGTACTTTGCTTAGGCGACTCGTACCGGCATGCCGGACGCTTCGGTTCATAAACGGAATTCTGGACCCCAGACGCCAAAATTGGAGGCAGCCTAGATTATTGCAGGGATGCCCGCCTGATGAAACCTTAAACTCGAAGGGCCATCGGAGGATCGGGCGACTATGAACCCATCAAAGTCCGCCACTCCAACTCGTGCAGTTGGTCTGATGGCAAGGTTTTGTCGGTTTTCGCTCAGACATCGCAGAGACAGGATTGCATGCGAAGTCCGATTGCTCACTCTCAAGGAGGATGACAAATGAGCACAGCGGTACTGGATACCCTTCCCCAATCACTGGCGGAAAAGATTGAGCACGCCGTTCAGGTCCGCACCGGAGGCCGAATTCGCGGTCTGCAGGTCCGGATCAGCAACAGCGCCATCGTGATCAGTGGTCGCGCCTCGAGCTATTACAACAAACAACTGGTGACCCACGCCGTCATGGACGCCTGCAATGATCTTGCCGTGACGAACGAAGTCGAAGTGGCGTGACGGCGATTTTTGATCCGCAAATGTTGGTAGATTCGGTTGCGCTCGCACACAAGACTTGCTGTAAGATGTTGAATGATAATAGATTGCGGGATTAATCAAACCGGACGCTAGCGCGTGCCGGCTGATGGGCTGAACCCGAAAATGGGTCCCGTATTGATTCGGTTTCAGAACGCCGTGCCCCTCACGACACCCAAATCTGATATTGCCCGTTTTTGCCTTCGCAGGTATTCCACCAACATCGGCAATCTCTGCCGATCAGGATGTCCGGGATCAAAAACGGATTGGCAAGGATGCGTCAGCATGTGAATAAAATGTCGCCACGCGGTACCGGATCGAGCATCGGTCTGGTGCTGGTAACGCTATTCACCTGCGCAGTTTTCGTATCCACAACGTTTGCTCAGGATGATCCGGTTCGGAAAGACCGCGACTTAACCGCTTCCATCAAGATCCCTCCCAGAAGCAGTCATGAATCTTCTGGAAAGCTCAAATCAGGCTCTTCTGGCGGCGGAGTCTGGACAACGCTTCTGTCTCTGTCTGCAATCGTTGGAACGCTGGGAACTGTCGGCTACTTCGCCAAGCCTTACCTTGGCACGGCTCGCGGCTTACCTGTTGAGGCGTTGGAATTGCTTGGCCGCCGGGCGATTGAACAAAAGGTTGCAATTCATCTGATTCGCTGCGGAAGCCGAGTCCTTGTCGTGGGTGTCTCACCCGAAGGAGCTCGAACGCTCTCGGAAATCACCGATCCGGCCGAGGTTCAGCGTCTGATTGACACCTGCCACGCCCCACCTGATTCGCGGTCGTTGTCGTCATTCATCCCTCCGTTCAGCACCGCGAGAAATCCTCGTGCCACGTCCTCACATGAGGACCCACATCGTGGATAAACGCCTGCTGGTTCTGACAGCATTGCTCAGCATCGCTCTTTCAATTGACTCGGCGACCGCTCAGGACCGTCCATTTCGTGGACGTGGACCATTTGATGAGCGAGTGATTCCAGATAGGCCGGAACGACTTCCCGAGGGGCAGGTCGAACCACTGGTGGAAGCCAAATCTGCCAGCCTGCAGATGGCATCGCCAGCAACTGTCGCAACATCGCTGAAGCTTCTGGTCGCCGTTACGATCCTGGGACTCGTTCCTTCCATCCTGATGATGACTACCTGCTTTGTGAGATTCACCGTCGTTCTTGGTTTATTGCGTCAGGCATTGGGAACTCCCCAGGCACTACCGAATCAGGTGCTGACGGGAATGGGAATGTTCCTGACGTTTCTGGTGATGGCCCCCGTCTGGCAGCAGTGTTATGACGATGGAATCCGCCCCTACACGAATCCGGTGGCCGGAGAAAACGCGATCGACGAAGCCACCGCATTTCAGCGGACGGCCGCTCCACTGCGAGATTTTATGGCGAAACAGATCGATCGAGCCGGGAACGCCGATGCGATCTGGATGCTGATCGATTACCAGCGCCCTGATGAGAAATCACCTCTTGCCTCGAACTGGCAGGAACCGAAGAGTTACGACGATGTTCCCCTGAATATCCTGGCTCCAGCCTACCTGCTCAGTGAATTGAAAGTCGCGTTCCTGATCGGCTTTCAGATCTTTTTGCCATTCATCGTCATTGACCTGGTTGTTGCATCTCTGCTGACAAGCGTCGGATTGAACATGCTTCCACCCTCGATGATCTCACTGCCGTTCAAGCTGCTGTTGTTCGTCTTGATTGATGGCTGGTTCCTGACCGTGGGAATGCTGCTGGAAAGCGTACGATTGTGATGACAACCGATGCTGCCATCGAACTCTGTCGCTCGGCCGTGTTGCTGGCGTTGATGCTTTGCAGCCCATTGCTATTGGTCGCGGTCGCGATCAGCCTGGTCATGGGACTGCTGCAGGGATTGACACAAATCCAGGATGCATCGCTGACCTTCGTTCCTCGATTGATTGCGCTGGCACTGGTTGTGGTCTTGCTGCTTCCGTGGGGACTCAGTCTTCTGACAGAGTATGCTGGAGACTTGATTCGTGGAATTCCCGGAACCATCTGAACTCGTGAGTGGTGACACCCATGGATGGACTCTTTCAGCAATGGTTTGGCGATTCATTCCAGCTGCTGATGCTGCGTAACGATCTTGTCGAACGAGCGATTCTGTTCGTGATGGTGGCAGCCCGTCTGGCAGGATTCTTCTGCGTCGGCCCGTTCCTTGGTCAAAAGATCGTTTCATGGCCGGCTCGCATTGGCCTTGTCGGCTTGTTGACATTGATTGTTGCGCCGGGACTTCCTGGTGATGACGTGCAAAGCTCAGCGGTGATTCAAACATCGACCGAGATGCCCGCAACGCCCGTGACCGATGTGTCACCTGAATCCGAACGTTCATTGGTTATCGTGGCAGCGATTGTTTGCGAAACACTGATCGGGGCCTCACTCGGATTTGCTGTGGTGATTTTTCTGGTTGGATTGAAGCTCGCAGGAGAATGGCTGGATCGTCACAGCGGGTTGGGACTCGGCAGTGTCATGAACCCGGAGTATTCAGGAGGAGTATCCGCCCCGGCCGAGTTGATCGCGCTGTTCAGTCTGGTGACCTTGCTGGTCATGCAACCGGTCAATGGTCATCTGCAGGTTGTCCGACTGGTCCTCGACACGTTTCACAGTATCCCTGTCGGTCTTGGAAAGTTTCCATTTTCAGTCACGGAGATGACTCAAGCCATATTGCTCCAGGCGATGACACTGGGGTTGCGGATTGTCATGCCGTTCGTAGTGGTCATGTCACTTCTTGATATGACGCTGGGGTTTGTACGACGCTCCTCGCGGATCGAGCTGGCACCGACCGCGTACGCCTTTCGAACGGCAGCAGCCATGTTGATTCTAGCGGCCACGCTGCCAGGGATTCCGGAAGCGATAGCGACTTCGGTGAATGATTCCATCAAGAGTCTTGGACAATTCCTGTAATCGATCCCATTTCAAAGCATTTCAAAATGAACCTCAGCGACGATTGAGTTGGAAGTGATGAGCGAATCGCCGGACGAATTTGGAGATCGAACAGAAAGGCCGACCGAGCGGCGTCGGCGCGAAGCGCGTGAGCGCGGCGAGGTTGCTCGCAGTTCCGACATTGTGTCGTCCGTTGTTCTGCTGGCTGCCGGGTTGGCTCTGTGGTGGATCGGCCCTTGGTTGAATGCCGAATTCGCCGGCATTATGAAGTCTGGCCTGACGACGGTTCCCGCGATGTCGGCGAATGTCAGGTCGGTGACATCGCAGCTTCAGCAGATCCTGATCCGGCTGGCGATTCCTGGAATGTCGCTACTTCTGATCATCGTTGCTGCCGCGATGGCAGCAAATCTTGTCCAGTCAGGATTCCTCTGGGTGCCGGGGGCTGTTTTGCCAAAGCTGGAACGACTCAATCCCGGCCGAACTTTGTCACGCTGGTGGAGTCTGAATTCCTGGTTCAACATCGTCAGTGCAACCGTCAAGTTAGTGACATTGCTTTGCGTGCTGGTTATTTTTCTGCGGATCCGACTGACCTCAGCCGGCCCTCTCATGGAAGGATCGCCGCTTGTGATCCTGAATCTGACGACGCAACTGCTGGGTGAATTTGTCATTGTGCTTTCAGGTTCACTGCTGGTACTGGCTGTCCTGGATTATGGTTACCAGTTCTGGAGTCATGAACGTCGAATGATGATGACTGTCGAAGAAGTTCGTCGTGAAAAACGCGACGAAGAACGTGATCCTCACATGAAGCGTCGACAACGCGAAGTCGCGATCTCCGCATCACGTTCGGTCTCGCCCATTGAGTGATATCCGATGCCAATTCAACTGGATACAACACCGTCTGGGATCGTGCTACCCGTCAAAGCTCAGCCGGGGGCTCGTCGAAACGGCATTACTGGCGAACATGCCGGGGCACTGAAGGTTGCCGTGACACAGGCTCCAGAAAAAGGGAAAGCCAACGATGCCATCATCGACGTGTTGGTTGAAGCTCTTGGTCTGAAACGAAACCAGATCGAGCTGATTTCCGGGGCCACTTCGCCTCAGAAGAAGTTTCTGGTGACAGGCCTCACCCGACAGGAACTCGATGCGCGAATCAACAGCCAGCTATGACTCGTGCGAAATCGCTGATCCATCAAATTCGAACCGATCAGCCTGCCTATGTTTGTCGGGCCTTGTGGCTGCTGACTTCATTGTCGCGTCATGGTTGACTAGAATCTGCTCACCGTTCGTCAATCAGCGTTCCAACTCAATCAACACTTCGTGGGAGTGAAATAATGCAGCGTCGACAGTGGTTCTATCTCGCCATCGCAGGCTTTCTGGCTGGATGCGGTTCTGGTCCTGATCATGTTAAGGGAGATACGGCTGTCACCAAAGCACCGCCACTGGCGAAAGAAGATGGTGAAATTCAGCAGGTGGCCGGTGAAGCGGGGGCTGACGATTACAAAGTGAAATTTGAAACGTCGGCGGGAGATTTCGTCGTGCAGGTCCACAGCGACTGGGCTCCTCTGGGAGCCGAACGCTTCCGTCAACTGGTGAGCGAAAAGTTCTACGATGACTGTAAGTTCTTCCGAGTCGTCCAGAAGCCGGAACCCTTTATGGTGCAGTTCGGGATCAACGGTGACCCCAAGGTCATGGACAAATGGCGCGATGAAAAGATCAAGGATGATCCGGTTCGTAAATCGAACAAGAAGGGCTACATCACGTTCGCAACTTCCGGGAAGAATTCACGGACCACACAGGTCTTTATCAATTACACCAACAACAGCCGGCTCGACGACATGGGATTTGCTCCCTTCGGTGAAGTCATTGAAGGGATGAACGTCGTTGAAAAGCTTTACAGCGTCTACGGTGAAGCGCCCAGCAAGCAACAACAACGGATCCAGACGGAAGGAAACAAGTTCCTGGAAGCCAACTTTCCAAACCTGGATTCCATCAAGAAGGCAACGATTGTCCGCTAGAAATCTGGTTCTCTCCGATTCCCGGAATCAAACGGCTTAATTCTAAGGCAAGATCATGCACGCATTGCGGTCTCGGTTTGTATTCAGTCTGGTTACCTGCACACTCGGCTGGATCATTCCTGCAGTCGTACAAGCAGCCCCTGCAGATGCGATTCCTTCGACCGCATGTGTTGTCATCAAGCTCAAATCACCTGATGCCACGCTTGAGAAGCTCGCCGATTACGTTGATGAAGTGCAAACCGGGGTCGGGGCCATTGTGCGTGGTGCCAAGAACCAGTTGGGCGAGGCTTTTGGAAACCCGGGACTGAAAGGTGTCGATCCGACTCAAGACATCTTCATCGTGGTCTTTGCCGAACCCCAGGTTCCACCAACGGTCGTATTCGTGATGACGGCCAAGGATGTGGACGATGTCAAAGACGCTCTGCAGTCGCAGTTTGAAATCCATAGTTCTGGAAAAGTGATTGCCTATTCAACCGACGAGGATGCTCTGGAAGAAGTCCGCAAGCGAATGGATGGCGAAGGGAAGCCAGTCTGGTCACGGATTGATCCAGCGTCGAAGAAGCTGTTCGACTCAGCCGACGCTTCGATTCTCGTCAATATCAAGCAACTTACCGAGGACTTTTCCGATGAACTGGAGCAGGCTGAACCGCAGCTCAATGCGTTCATCGATCGAATTCAGGAAATCATCCCGGAAGAGCAGAAATCTCAGGTGACAGCGGCATTTGAGATGTATCGAGTGATGGGTGCGGGGGTCCTCTCGGGTGTCCGTGACTCAAACAGCCTTGTTATGGGATTGTCTGTTTCCAGTACCGAGATTCGATATGACGATCGACTGCAGGTGAACGAAGGTACGGCAACTGCGAAGGCGCTTGCTGGCCAACCGGCTGGCGACCTGAATCTGGTCAACCGGTTACCTGCCGGCAAGGCGATCTATGCCGGTATGAATCTGGATCTCTCGGGCATGATCGAAATGTCCTTCAATATTTCGCGTGACACGATGAGCCGCGGGCTGACGGAGGAGCAGTCAAAGCGGATGGAAAGCGCGATGAAGAAAGTCATCTCTGAGAAATCTAAAGAGATTTCGATGTACATGGATGTCGCTGGTGAAACTCAGGTCCTGCGCATTGGTGGTGTCAATGTCGTTCAGTCTCCTCAAGTGCTGCGAGACGCAAGTCGTGAACTGATGAAGGTCATGGGTGACACCAAAATCAAGACGCCGCAGTTCACCCAGACTTCGAAGTTGGAAATCGACGCCGAAAAAATTGGATCTGCCACGGTTGATCGGGTCACGACTCGTTTTGAATACAGCGACGCAGCGGATCCGACGGGAATTCAGCAAAAAATCGTCAAAGCGATGATGGGTGAGGCGGGAATGACACAGAGAATCCTGTATCAACCGAATCGAATCGTTCAGATTACGGGTGGAGATAAAGCCGAATTTGAAGAACTGGTGAAATCACTGGACACGGTGCCGGCAAAAAACAGTCCAGCAATCGTCGCTCGAAAGCAATTCGACGAAAAGACAAACCTGTTGGCTCTCGTCGATGTCTCGCGGCTCACCTTGGGAATCCTGAAAGCCATCGCAGCAAACAATAAAGACGCTCCCATCAATGTGGAAGAACTGTCTGGCTTAAAGCTGGAGCCATCATTCCTGGGGTATTCGTTGACGCTGGAGCCAAACGGTGCCAAGTCACGACTGGTAGTTCCTGTCGCACTGATCAAGAACATCAATCAGATCGTCAATGCCGCAGCGAACCGCTGACGATTACGGTCAGGTTCGGCATCCGGGCATCATCATCATCGGCGCCGCCATGACAGGCATACGCCAGTTACGAAGGAGTTTCCATGATTGAGTCCACTCCCATGACGCGACGCGATGCCCTGAAGGCTGGTTCCCTCGCTGTTGGTACGATCGCTGCCGCAACAACTTCTGCCAGCGCTGCTGGCGAAGGATCGTGGATTGATGCTCATTCACATATCTGGCCAGGCGAAGTCGACAAGTTTCCACTCGTTGCCGGCCAGACCGTCAAAGATCTGAATCCTCGAAGTTTCACTGATGATGAATTGATGGCGATCGCCAAACCAGAGGGGGTGGAACGCGTCGTCTTGATTCAGCATTCGGTCTATCATCTGTTCGACAATTCTTACCTGGTCGATGCCGTTCGTCGGCACCCGAAGCGATTTCGAATTGTCGGCATGGTCGACGACCAGGCTGCAGGCCCCGGAGCCGCGATGAAGAAGTTGCTGTCACAAGGAGTGACCGGATTTCGAATCACGCCGTTCATCCGTAAGGAACAGCCTGAAAAGTGGCTCGATGGTCCAGGGATGAATGAGATGTGGAAGACCGGTGGCGAGACCCAGCAGGCCATGTGCTGTCTGATCAATCCCGAGCAGTTGCCAGGGGTCGATGCCATGTGCGAGAAGTATCCAGAGACCCCCGTCGTCATCGACCATTTTGCCAGGATTGGTGTCGACGGGCAGATGCGTGACGAGCAGATCAAGCCGCTGACTCGGCTGGCCCGCCACAAGCACACCAGCGTCAAGATCTCGGCGTTTTACGCTTTGGGACAGAAAAAGCCACCGCATCTGGAATTGATTCCGATGATCCGGAAGCTTTACGACACGTTTGGCCCCCAGCGCTTGATGTGGGCCAGCGACGCCCCCTATCAAGTTCAGGGGAATAACAATTACAAAGCGTCCATCAGTCTCGTTCGAGATCAACTGGACTTTGTTTCTGCAGATGATCGCCAGTGGCTGCTACGCAAGTCGGCTGAAAAAGTCTTCTTCGCGTCGTGACGTTACGAATCTTCGAAGGTCACGCGTGGGTTTACGACCACGTACAGGATGTCCGACACGAGAATCCCGGCGAGCGTCAGGATTGCTGACAACATCAGCGTTGTCATGACCATGTCGTATTCGCGTCGCAAAACGGCTTCGTACGACAGCAGTCCCATACCGTGGATATTGAACACGACTTCGATGATGACGCTGCCCCCGACCAGAAATGGCAGCAGTGATGCCAGCAGGGTGATGATGGGAAACAGGCTGTTTCGCAGAGCATGCACCAGAATGACGCGTGATCTGCTGGCCCCTTTGGCTTCCGCGGTACGAATATAGTCCTGACGGATGACCTCCAGCATTCCGGCTCGCATCTGTCGGCTGACGTACGCCAGCCCGCCATAGGTCAGGCAGATCACCGGTAAAACGATGTGCTTCAAATAGTCTTGAAGCTGGCCCAGCGTAGACATCTCTTCAAAGTTTGGTGACTTTAACCCCATGATGGGCAGGGTTCCCATGAACCACATCCTCAGAATCTCAGCCACCCAGAATGATGGAAGGCTGTAGAGGATGAACAGCACCAGCGTGGAAAACCGGTCCAGAGGGGAATTGGAGTACGCCGCACTGAAAATGCCCAGCGGAACCGCCGCGACATAAATCAGGATGAAGACGATCAGGTTCAGCAGCATCGTGACCTTGAGAGCTTCCCAAAGCTCGCCCCAGATTGGCTGATTCGTCTGAAAGCTGACCATGTCACCTGTCGCCAGACGTTTCAGGAATAATCCGAATTGAACAATCAACGGGCGATCAAATCCCCATCGAGCCCGAAACTGCTTTTCAGCCGCTTCAGTCCCTCGTTCGGCATTCACTCCGGCGGTCGCCTGGCCAACGCCACCAAATTTTTGAGACGCAGGATCACCCGGCGCCAGTCGAATCACAAAGAACGAAACGACCAGGATTCCGAACAGGGTCGGAATCATCAGAAACAGGCGTTTGACCAGATAACGAGCCATGCGACCCCGTCAGTAACAAGACATCACTTTGATTGGAATCATTCCGGTGGATCAGCAGCTTAGTTAGTGCGAGTCGCGTCGGAACAGGGTTTAAATGATACCCCGGAACGCGACACTTCAATTGGACACGATCTAGTGCAATTGCTCGTCCTTGGGGACATACCATTCAGAAAGGTCAAAGCCTGGTCGCAGGCGATACCACTTCACGTTGCGGAATCGCTTGTGGTAAACGCCGAATTCCTTTGGAATCCAAAGGAACATGTAGGGCTGTTCGCTGTCGATCAGACGATGGAACGACTGATGAATTCTTTTGCGTTTATTCTCGTCCAAAGTCACTCGCAACATTTCGATCAGTGAATCGGCCTGGGGATTGGCGAACGAAATCGAATTGCTGCCGCGTTTGCTGCGACCTGCCTGCGAACTGTGCCAGATCTGGAATGGATCA
Organism: uncultured Schlesneria sp.; assembly: GCA_963977965.1. Taxonomy (GTDB): domain Bacteria; phylum Planctomycetota; class Planctomycetia; order Planctomycetales; family Planctomycetaceae; genus Schlesneria. Next base: position 30,916 of record CAXBSB010000016.1, on the reverse strand, counting down.
CTTTCGACGGGAGTGGCCCAACTGAGTGTGATGACATCGCATTCTTTGGCTCGCACTTTTTCGATGAACGATGCCCATTCCAACTGCTGGATCTGCAAATCGATCCCGACGGATTTCAGATTCTTCTGCAGGACTTCGCAGCGAGTGACGTTGATCGCGCGGCCTTGAGCCAACTGCAGGACGACTTCGAACTTTTTCCCGTCCTTGTCCAGAATTCCATCGTTGTCGGTATCGATCCATCCGGCGTCGGAAAGCAACTCACGAGCCGTTTCCGGGTCATATCCGATTGGAGCCACTTCCCGATCATAACCTGGGCCGAAGTAATACTGCGTTCCCGACACGACGACGCCGGCGCCGTGCAGTTTCGTGTCGACGAAGTCCTGACGATCCATCAACAATGCCAGTGCAATTCGAACCCGACGATCCTGAAATTGCGGTGCCAGCAGATTCCAGCCGAAGTAGCTGAACATCGGGGAATACCAGGACGCCAGTACGAAGTCATCTTTGCGCGGCGAGTCGTATTGCTTCCAGTCTTCGAAGTACTGTTCCGGGGACATATCGTAAAAGAAGTCGATTTCACCCGCTTTCAGAGCTTTCATCGCCGTGACCTGGTCAGGGATAAACTTCACGATGATCTTGTCAACGTGCCCCTGCAGTTTCTTATTCCAGTAATTGGGATTGCGAACCAGTTCGACGCGATCCTTGCTTTCCCATTTGTCGACGATGTACTGACCGGTCCCCATCGGAGTTCGGTTGTAGCGGGAATCCGTGTTGAAGAACTTCCCGAATTCTGCCCCGTGAGCGCTGATCTTATTCTCTGCTTTTTCCGCTTCAGGAGTCATTCGTGCCAACGTCAACTCTCGTCCCTGTTCTTTGAAGATCTTCTCGAAGAAGTGAAACGGAGGAGTAAACAGTGTAATGCCGTAGGTGAATTCAAACGCTTTGAAGTATTGCTGACGGTATCGCATGCGAATGACGAGTGGACTGAGAGCTTTGCATTCGATCAGGTCGGCGTAATAGGTACGGATATGGTCCCCATCGACCGAGGGGCTGTTCAGCAATGCGTATCCGAATTCGATATCTTTCGTGGTAAACGGAGTTCCGTCGGACCAGGTCACATCGTCGCGCAGGTAATACGTGTAGTACGTCTGCTCATGAACATCCGTGAAGTCTTCAGCCTTCAAGGTCAGGCTGGGCTCACCTTTGAGGGTCGCATTCAGCGGGTTTTCCTTCGTCGAAGGAGTCACAACAAGAGAGCCATCCGCCTGACGTTGAGCCTTGCCATAAACTTCAGAACCAACTTTGACGGTGTATTTTCCCGAAGGAAGTGACGAGATCTGGACCTTGCCTCCCTTTTCACTCCAGAAGTGATAGCCCATGGTGGCTGCCCCCTCGATCTTGCCGATCGGGTAGACTCCCACCCAGACACCATCCAGCGGATTGCCACCTTTGTCAGACGCCGTGACCGTAATAACAGGTGGTGCAGCCGGCGGTTTCCCATCCTCGGCAGCTGGCATCGTGTATTCGATTTCCAGACTGGTGGCAGGTGCCGCCCCTTCCCGAGCAACACGACGTTCCTGGCCAAGATAGTCTGCGGAAAGCTTGACAGAATCTTCGATCAGCCACTTCGAAGCGATATGCGGTTCGTATTCGAACGTTTCCGGATTCTGCCGCGCGAGTCCTTCATGGAAATAGACACCAATGTACGTCTGGACGGCAGATGCTTCCGTGATCGAATTCAAAACCTTTGGCTCGGAAGGGAATCGGACCGTCAGCGTATCACCGAAGGCAGGCTCGCTTGGTTTGTCCGCCGCATGTTTATTGCCCTCGTCGGCTGGGATCTTGCCGGTCAGACTCAGATTCTCGTTTGCTGACTTGAGTCGGGGAATCTTGATCCCGTTAACTTCGGTCATGATTTCGTACTTGGGAACGTCGTTATAGTCTTCCCAATAACCCGCTCGCGCTGCGACCGCGGGTTTGCCACCGGTGTCCTGCCCCGTCGGCGTTGCATTCCCTTTTTCTGTGCTGGATCCAGAAGATTCGGCTGACCCCTTGTTACCGGTTGGCGCGCTGGAGGTGGAACAACCGCATGTCCAGAGGGCGACACTACAAACAACTGCGAAAGCAGTACGTACTACAAGCCGAGACATGTCTGGGCATCCTTCCTGTTGGATCGAATCAAATCCGTCGTCCAGTTCACGAGTTCCAAAACAAACCCGTTTCCCGGCAGGCGAATTCTCGCAAAGCGACATCAAATCGACAAGGAATATCGTGAAATGTGCAGGGCAATCTCCTTTTTCGAAGCCCTGCCCTGCAACGTGCAGACGAGGGCTCTCGCCTGTCGACCATCGATTCGAAGTGTGTCCTGATATTGGTGAGCCACTCGAAGCTCGCTGGATTCGACCAGTCCCTGATGCTTCCCGATGAGATTGATGACATGCCGCGGGTTTTCGGATAGTCTCCATATTCGTCGAGTCCTGTTGTGACTCTGCACGCACGACGTTCGCCACTGCGGAATGATTCATGTCAGCTTCTCATATTCCAAGACCGACAGAGACGGGAGTGGAATCCCCGCCTCGTAGAGTTACTGAGGGGTCTATTACACGATGGATCTTGCCGATCCTGATTGTGGTTTCACTGCTGGTTCTGCTGATGTCAGGTCGTCCTGATGGATCAGGCCAGATCCCGCTGATGGTTCGCTGGCTGGTTGCGGCTGTGCTGGCCATCGGTGCCTGGAACTGCCCGCCTCGCCCGGTCATGGCGATCAGCCTGATTGCAATCCTCTCCTGGTCATGGATCGAAATCGATGCCCAGAAATCGTATGACAACCTGCCGGGACATCTCGTTCGTCTGGTTGTCACGATGGCGATGATCACCTGGGTCCTTCGTACACGAAATCAGATTACGATCGCAAAACAACTTGCGCGAATCGATCATTTAACTGGACTACCCAACCGGCAGGCCTTGATCGAAGCGATCGAGCGTGAGTTGAGCCGCGCGAAGCGATTTGGTCGCCCGTTTTCGCTCGCGATGATGGACTGCGATGGCTTCAAGCAACTGAATGACCAGCGAGGGCATCTGGCCGGTGATGATGCACTGGTTCTGATCGGCCAGTCGTTGCGACAGAATGTTCGTCCGTTCGATTGTGCGGGACGCTGGGGTGGGGACGAGTTTCTGATAGTCCTCTCAGAAGTGGACTACGAAGACGCCCAGGTGATCGCCGAGCGACTGCGAGCGTCGATGCGACATTTTGTCGAACGCGGACTTCCCTCATTGACCTTCAGTCTGGGTGTCCTGATCGTACGTCAGCCCGAAATGGGGTGGCAGGAGTGTGTTCGGCAGGCCGATCAGGCGATGTACGATGCAAAACGAACTGGCCCGGATCAAACACGGTTCGTGATTGCGCCGTCCGCTCATCAGACTTCACAATCAGACACGACATCCAATCGTCAGCAGGACGTTCGCCCATAATGCCTGGTCGGCGGTCTGAATCGTCAGCACATGGTCTCGTGACGCAACCGCTTCGTAAAAGTCCCATTTGCTAATGGGCTTCATTTCGACACTCGATCCGGCTGCTGAGATGATCTTGCGATAATCATTCCACACCGGGGGATCGCCCTGAAGAGCGTATGGATCATCCGCCGGGATACCCATCGTGTTGATTTCATCAACTGGAATCGCCGTCAAAAGGGTCTCAAGAACCTGTGAGACGGTCACAATTCCGGGTGCCAGATTCAGACTGACGAGTGTTGCGTTCGGACCCAGAGTCGTTGAAGCGGGGTAGTTCCCATCGGCAATCAAGACCTTGGCGTGATGTCCCGCTCGGGCAAGGATGGCAGAAATCTCTGGGTGGATCAGGCGATGTTTGAGCATTTGAGAAGTCTTCGGGCCCGGACAGGTCTTTGTTACAAATCATCAGTGACGTTATTGCCACCGAATCAGGATTCGTCGCCGTACTGCTACACCGCTTCTTTTCGTCGAGCCCGCAGCGACCCGACGCGATAAGCATCTGCCATTGCCAACGGGATTTCGGCTTCGGCCAGCACGACCTTTGCCTGATTCTCAACCGTCAGAGCCTTCATTTCCTGCTCGGCAGCAACTGCACGTGCTCGCCGTTCTTCCGCTTTGGCACGGGCGATACGCATGTCCGCTTCGGCCTGGTCTGCCTGCAGTCGAGCACCGATGTTGTCACCGACATCGATATCTGCGATGTCGATGGAAACGATTTCGTATGCTGTCTGCGAATCCAGACCCTTATTCAAAACGGTCTTTGCAATCAGCATTGGGTTCGCCAGAACTTCGTTATGCGTTTCGCACGAACCGATGGCGGAAACGATCCCTTCTCCGACGCGGGCGACAATCGTGTCTTCTGTGGCACCACCGATCAATTGCGCCAGATTCGTTCGAACGGTCACACGAGCTCGGGCCTTCAATTGAATTCCGTTCTTGGCGACACCATCCAGCGTGTTGCGTCCGAACGACTTTGGATCGGGACAGTCAATGACGCGTGGATCGACGCTTGTCTGCACAGCTTCGAGGACGTTTCGTCCCGCCAGGTCGATCGCTGCCGCTGTGTTCCAGTCGAGAGCAATTTTTGCGCGATGGGTGATGATGAGAGCTCGAACGACGTTTCGAATGTTACCGCCCGCCAGATAGTGTGCTTCCAGGCGATCGGTGCTGACTTCGCGAAGCCCTGCCTGAACCGCCATGATCTTGGCATCGACGATTGCCGTTGGATTGATCTTCCGCAACGACATGAACAACAGCGAGAACGGGCTGATGCGAGCTCGCGTCACAAACGCTCGCAGCCACAGTTTGAAGTAGGCCGCAAATATCGCAATGAAGGCAACGGCTAGTAAGGCACCGAAACCAACCGCAATGATGAATGCGATCTTGAGAAAATCGTCCATCGAAGACTCTCCGTATAGCAGACGTGAATCCCGAATGGGGACCCATCACCACGCCCGGTATTCTAAGCAACCACTTCACGTCGGTCGAGCCAACGGATGAATTCTCATCAGCTCAGGCCGGCGTCGATCCGCAGTGACCTTGCGTTTCGGAATGACAGAAATCTGGTTTCACGCGCATTTCTCAATCGTCTGCGATACTATTTTCCACCCGAGTCCTGAAGTAGATCTCTCATCTTCCATCAAATCCAATCAATGATCTCGGTACACGAACTGACTCGCCATTTCCGTTCGAACGGTAGAACGATTGTCGCCGTCGATGGATTGTCGTTTCGTGTCAATCCAGGTGAAGTCTACGGTTTGCTTGGTCCTAACGGAGCGGGCAAGACAACGACTCTCAGGATGATTCTCGGATTGCTGGTCCCTACGAGCGGCGATGCGGAGGTCAACGGCTTTCGTGCGACGACGCAACCGGACGAGGTGAAACGACGCATCGGGCTGGTGTCCGCCAGTTCCGGGTTGTACCAGTGGTTGACGCCGCGGGAAATGCTCCTGTTTTTCGCCGATTTATTCGGTGTCTCACCCGCTCGGGCTCGAATTCGGCTCGACGAAATGGTTGCACTGTTTGATCTATCGAGATTCATCGATCAACGATGTGCAACGCTGAGTACGGGGCAAAAGCAACGAGTGACCCTGGCTCGAGCCCTGATGCATGATCCTCCCGTGATGCTGCTTGATGAACCGACGCGAGGACTGGATGTCATCGGAACTCACGTCGTATTTCAGTACATCGAAAAACTTCGCTCGCTGGGAAAGGCTGTCGTCGTTTCAACTCATCGGCTTGATGAGGCATCGCATGTTTGCGATCGCATGGGGCTGTTGCATCATGGAAAGCTTTGGCATGAAGGAGCATTTGCAGAACTTCAGCAGGTGACGGGCTGTTCGAACTTGTTCGAAATGTTCCTGAAACTGCTCGGACAGACGCCGGAATCGTCCGCGACGGATGCGGAGGTTATCGATGCCCCATAAGTTCGAGATGCCCCCTGAAGCGGCGATCATCGAGCCCGATGCCAGAACGGTCTGGCACACACCTCGCTGGTGGCGGCTGGCGCTGAAAGAACTGCGCGAGATTCTTCGCGACCGACGAACGATCATCACGCTCGTGGCAATGCCGCTGCTGATCTATCCATTGCTCGGGGTGACTCTGCAAAAACTGTTGATGGCACAATTGACGTCCAAGTCCAAAGTCGAATACCGGCTGGCATTCCAGTCACGCGACGATCAGCAGTTGTTTCGCAAGTATTTTGGCCAGGGTCACGCGCTGGTTTCCCAACGATCGCCCAAAGACGGCTCGTCCCAGACGGGCCCCCAAGGAACGACGGATGATCCGTTTCTCGAATTCGTCGGACCTGAACAGGATGGTGAAGATGTCGATATCGGCACTCTGATTTCCACGGGTGAGGCCGATATTGGCATCGTCTTTGGATCAGCCGGGCGACGTTCGTTGCAGATGGAGATTCTGTATCGTTCGTCTTCACCGTTCAGTAATGAAGCCCGGCGATTTGTCGAAGAGCGATTCCGGGCAATGAATGAGGATTTTGCGAGAAAGGAACTCGCCAGGAGTAATCCATCGCGATTGCTGCCGTTTGAAATCCGGGCCGAATCTCTGACGCGTTCCGGCAACGATTCTGCCCCTTCGTTTTCTCTCGCAACGCTGGTTCCGCTGATCTTGATTCTGATGACGGTCACCGGAGCCGTTTACCCTGCGATCGATCTGACGGCCGGAGAACGGGAGCGCGGGACATTAGAAGCACTTGTTTCATCGCCGGTTCCCCGGCATGAGTTGTTATTCGCAAAGTACATTGCGGTTGTATCCGTTGCAGTCCTGACAGCACTGGCGAATCTGCTATCGATGATCGCGACAGCTTACGCGAGCGGTCTGGAAAGTTTGCTGTTTGGATCGAGTGGACTTTCGCTGCGGCTGGTTGTGTCGACGCTGGTCCTGCTGTTGATATTTGCGGCTTTCTTTTCTGCGGTGATTCTGGTCTTAACCAGCTTTGCACGAAGCTTTAAAGAGGCTCAGGCCTACCTGATTCCTGTCATGCTCGTGTCGCTGGCTCCGGGCGTCATCTGCCTGCTTCCCGGGATTGAATTCAATGGTTGGCTGTCGGTAATCCCGCTGGCCAATATTGTGCTGCTGGCTCGCGATGTGTTCGACAATCGTGTGGTCCCCCTCTGGGCTCTGGCGACACTTTCGTCGACAATTCTGTACGCCGCCGTGGCATTATCCGCGGCAGCACGTATCTTCGGGACCGATGCTGTCCTGTACGGCAGCGATGAAGGTTGGATCGATCTGCTTCGCGGGCCGGAATCCTCGCGACAACAGGCCAGTCTCACTCAGGCAACGCTTTCGCTGGCAATTCTGTTCCCCATGTTTCTGATCCTGGGAGGGGTCACGTCGCGCATTACTGACGTCTCGATCAGCTATCGCCTGGCAGTCAATGCCGGTCTCACCATACTGATGTTTGCCGGGTTACCAATCGCACTGGCAACGATATCTGCGGTCAACTTCCGTAGCGGGTTCTCAATTCGCGGTGCGTCGCTGCTGTCATTCGCGGCGGCAGGATTACTGGGACTGTCACTGTGGCCGTTCGCGTATGAACTGGTCCTGCTGCAGACGCCTGACCGATTGAGTGAATTCGTCAAACTCTTTGAATCGTTTAAGACTCAGCTTGATGCTGTCCCGCTGATCTGGAAACTGATTTCACTGGCGCTGGTGCCAGCGATCTGCGAAGAGTTGTTTTTCCGAGGTTATCTGCAGACCGCTCTTCGTGCCGAAATGTCGACGTCCTGGGCGGTGGGATTATCCAGTCTGTTGTTCGGACTGTTCCATGTGATTGTCCGGGATGCCCTGTTTTTTGAGCGGTTTGCTCCGACCTGTTTCCTTGGTTTGATCCTCGGTCTGATCTGTGCAAAGACCGGAAGTCTGTTACCTGGGATGTTATTGCATACCCTGCACAACGGTTTACTGCTGACGGTTTCCAGTTTTACCGAGCAACTCAAGACCTTGGGAATCGGAGCCAGCGAACAGCAGCACCTGCCAATGAGCTGGCTGATTGTGGCTGGAATGGTGGCGGTCGTTGCGGGCGGTCTATTGATCCGACAAGGTGGGCGATTTTCTGAGGCCAAACCGGCCCAATAAAAAACCGCGGCCAGTTTGTACTGACCGCGGTTTTGGGTGACGAGAGACGATTATTTTTCGACGCCGGCGTCCTTCAGAGCCTTGGCCTGCTGTTCCTTCGAAACGGCTGGGTTTGGTGTGGCGTCGCCTGGAAGTTCTCCACGGATCCATCGGATAGCGGCTTCGGTGGAATCGAGGAATCGCTTGTCATTCCACGTCGATTCATTGTGACCGAGATTGTTAAAGAAAATCTTGCCATCGCCCCAACTGCGGCACCAGGCCACTGGAACGTGCTCGGCATGTAATCCAGTACCGCGTTTTTCCCCCTTGGTGTTGCACTTGGCGATGTTCAAGCTCATCAGAACGTGAACGTTTTCCGGAACCCAGTGGTCGTACCAGTAGATTTCATCCTTGATCTGGAACTCTTCGCCGAATGCCTTCATGGCAGGGTGTTGAGTGTCATGAACGCTGATCGTGACCAGTTCACCAGCATTCCATGGGTGTCCCTTGAATGTTCCACCAGCAAGATTCCAGTACCATTGATGGGCGGGGTTATTTGTTCGATACGTATCTGCGGCAGAATGAAATCCGATCCATCCATGGCCTTTTTGCTTCAGCCATTCATTCATGAAGTAGTCGCGAGCTTCGTCTGTGATGTCGAGTTCACCTGTCGTGTAGAACATCACGATGTCGTACTTCTTCAGATTTTCCTTGGTGAAATCAGCCTTGGAATCCTGAGTGCAGTGAACTTCGAACAATTCTGTTTTTTGACCAAGCTGAGTCATGGCCACTTCTGAAACGGCCAGATCTCGCTTGTCGCGATTTACTGAACCGTGTTTGAAGCCCTTACTTTGAGTCAGAAAAAGGATCTTCGATTTGTCAGCCGCTGTGGCGGCACCAGAAATCATCAGGCAGCCCACGATGGCTACGACCAGTTGACGGGAAAGCTTCACAGTCAGTTGCTCCTGCAGAATGTTGCCTGAACTTCGCGCTACCGGGCGACATCTACACCGGGCGCTGCAAAGTGAGCATACGACGAATGCGGCATTTCTCGCAAGCAGGTACCAGAGACGGGCGTTCGGTGTCGTCGTTAATTGGAGGTGACACGGTGAATCGAGCGAGAGAACCTGAGGGTACCACGGTTTTGGAGTCCTCGACGGAGTCCTCGACAAGGCCGTGTTTTCGCTCGTGCAGCGACGTGAAACCCGCCGCAGAGATTGTGGCCGCATGGACTGCTGCCCGTGACCACCAAGGAACGGCCAAACCCACGGGCGTTCGGGCGCAACGAATCGAATACGCAGAAGTCGAGCCCATCAATCAATCGGCGCGATAATGCCAACTACGGCCCACCGACTGTCATCGGCTCCGTCTTCTTCTCGGTTGGCAGCTTTTCTCCGGCACCCCCAGCGGGCTGCGGACCAACGGCCGGTTGCGGGCCCACCGCAGCCTCTAAAGCCTGGATCTGCTGAACAGTCAATCGCTGTCCATGCAGAATCGAAACGACCATCGGCAGGATCAGGTCATAGAAAGGCTTCGCGGCACCTTGAGCACTGTTCAAGAGCCCAGCCTTCGACTTTTTGTCGGCCATCAGGTCGTTGGCATCCAATTGCTGGAATGCCAGATAAACGCGAATGAACTCGCTCTTCCATTGAGCGCCGTCTTTCTGTGGCGGAGCCTGCTGTGCGGCTTTGGCCAGTTGCAGCGCAAAGCTGCCAACGGCCTGAGTGACATCGCCCGTCTTGATGGCCGGCGGGAGCGGAACCCTGCCGAGTGATTTCGCGGCTTCGGCACGTACGAGATACGGGCGACCACCATCCTTCAAGACCCCCACGAGGGCGTTGGCGACGAAAGGCTTTCCGGCCTGATCAACATTCACGTCAACCACTGACATCGCCCCGGCCAAACGCATTTGATACCACGGGTGAGTACCCGTCTTCGACAATTCTGAGGCCAGTGCCAAACCGACGTTCATCCGCAACGGGAAGGCAGGATTCCCGAGTTTCATGATGCGGGTGATGCCGTTGACAGCACAAACTTTGACAGCATCAGGTTGTTCGGGATCGTTGATGACTTTTACAAGCGATTCCAGTGAAGGGGCATAAGCCTCCAGCTTCAGGTTAAGTTTTGTGCTTTCCTCGGTTAGATTAAGCTCCCCGAGGATCAATACCAGGTGAAGTCGAACGTAATAATCCTGAGTCGTCAGGAGCGGGTCGATGACAGCCGCGAGTTCCTGTAACACCAGTTGCCTGAAGCTTTTGACTTGTGGGACCGTCAGACTTGGTGTGGATGCTGTGTTCACCAGATCTTTTGTAACCTGGTCATGCAGTGAAGCCAGTTGTGGCCGGTTCTCGCGCAGGCACATCATGCCGATGCGGTATTTTAGCCCCATACGCAACAGCGCCTTATCCGCGTCCGTTGTCGTTGCATTTCTCAGTACGTTCGAATATTTGCTGATTTCCTTGCTGATTTTTTTCAACTCGTCAGCCGAAATGAACGGCTTCCCCTCGTCCATCAACGGACTTTTTACGGGCGGCAGGGCGAAACCAGGTGGAAAACTGACGGGATCAATTTTTAATTCCTGGACGGGCCCCTTCGGACCGTTCGGATCCGCTTGCCCCGGGATTCGAATGGGGGCTCCCCCCGGACCCATACCTGGGTTCATCCCGGGCATGCCCATTCCCGGGCCGGGACGCATGCCAGGACCGCTATTGGGAGGGGCTTGAGTATGCTGGGCGAATGCACACCGATCAGCCAATGAGCTACCGCTGATCAACGCGGCAGCAATCGCCAGCGCGACCAACGAATTGACATTCCGGTTGTTTGGCAACGAGGTCACGTTCAAGTCTCGCACGGGGCCATCCCTTAGTGATCACGAAACCGTATCGTGGTGATATCGAAAAACCATCGCAAACAAAGAGGCATCCCTTCGTTAATCGCTCAGATTCTACGGATCCCCCAGACACACTACCTGCGAAAACAGAGTTTTGCCACTGCACATCGATGATTCATCTTCGGTTCTACGCTTCGATTCGACCTGCAACGGAACACTCGGACATTCGAACCTGGAAGCGGGTCGCGATCGCAACGATTACAACGAATAGAATGACAAGTTGTGAACGATACGGAACACGAAGAGGATCGACAACCGAACTGGACAGTGAAGAGGTGAAAAAATGAAGGAAGAACCCTTCAAAAGGATCGGCGAACAACTGCATGAATGAAGATTTGAAATGCAAATTCAGGCTATCACTCGCGGATACATCGTGTCAAGCACCGATTCGCAGCAATCTGCCGATGTTTCCGACTGCGCCGATCTCAACTGGCAGTCGTCGGAACTTCCATCTGCGAAAAGAATGCGGTCAGCCGACGATCATACTCGGCAGCCGCCACGATTCTCGCCTTATTGTGCTTGGCGCTTGGGACCGTCCAGACTTGCGCCGATGGAGAATGGATATGGCGAGCCAGTTCGCGAGCCACGTCGGGGTGGACGTAGTTGTCGCGTTCGCCTGTTACCAGCAGAACCGCTCGGTCGCGAAGTCGCGGTAACCAGCGTTCCAGGACGACGTAAGGTCGATGACGCAAGATCCGACTGGTCCAGCGAACCAGGATCGTCGTAATCTTGTAGTGCCATCGGGGGATCAGGTCGCTTGCCCAGTGGGGCAGGTAAATCTTGGACCAATGGAGCATGAAATAGAGCATCAACGAGTCGGTCGAATAGGCTCCTTCGCAACAAACAGCCCGGACGTTTGGTGACTCGGCAGCGGCAATCAAGGCCAGTGATGATCCTCGGCTGACTCCCATCAATCCCAATGGCAGGCGTTGCAAATCAGACCGGCTGGCAATGAAGTTCAGAGCGGCACGAACATCTTCGACTTCGTACATCGTGGGCCAGTGGTTTGGCGTATAGCCTGGCAGGTTGTCACTTTCACCCTGCCCACGAAAATCGAATGACAAAACCGCAAATCCGTCGTCGATCAACCCCCGACAGTAGGACATTGCGGACCAGTGTGAACCGTCGGTTTCCGGGCAGAACAAGATCAGCCCGCGCGGAGTCCGTTCGGGAAGGTGATAGAGGCTGCCACGCAGAGTCAGGCCGTGGCTCGTCGTAAACTCAATCGGCTCAGCCATCGGATCAGGCGGAAATGTGTTGACGCTGAATGGAGGCTTGGTTTCAAAAATTCGCAGTACGATGGCGACGTAATAGACGCGCACGACGAGGTCAAACGCCAATAGGACGACGATGATCGCTAGCAGCCACGTCACACAAAGCCTCCTGAAGGGCTCGGATCAATTCACAGGGGAGCTTGTACTACCGTATCACGCAACATATTCAGAGAAAATCAACGAAACATTCTGACCACCAAACCCGAAGCTGTTCGACAACGCCCGGCGTACCTTCAGGTTGCGAGCGACATTGGGAATGTAATCCAGATCGCAATCGGGATCGGGGGTCTGGTAATTGATCGTTGGTGGGACGATACCGTCACGAATGCACAACAAACACGTGATCGCTTCAACGCTCCCAGCAGCAGCAATCAGGTGTCCCATCATGCTCTTGATACTGGAAACCGGTGTCTTGTAGGCCGCTTCACCGAACGTCTGTCGAATAGCAGATGTTTCGACCTTGTCGTTCACTTCGGTGCTGGTCCCATGAGCATTGATGTACTGAATATCCTCCGGGTTGACGCCAGCATCGCGCATTGCCATTCGAATGCACGCGACTGCGCCGCGTCCTTCCGGATGAATGTCCGTGATCCGGTACGCATCTGCGGTCGAACCGTATCCCACGATTTCGCCATAGATTCGAGCCCCGCGCTTACGGGCATGTTCCAGTTCTTCCAGAACGACCATCCCGGCACCTTCACCCAGGACGAAGCCGTCGCGGTCGCGGTCGAATGGCCGAGAAGCTCCCTGAGGATCTTCGTTGTGCGTCGACAAGGCGGTCAGCAGATTGAATCCGGTGACACCGAACGGGTGGATCATGCTGTGTGCTCCACCAGAGAGCATCGCATCGGCATCACCCCGCCGGATAATTTCGGTCGCTTCACCAATCGCCTGGCTGGATGCAGCGCAGGCCGTCAGACAATTCAGATTGGGACCCTGGGCATCAAACAGACCTGCCAGATGCCCGGCCGGCATATTGGGTTCCTGTTCAAGTTCGGTCTGGGCATGCAGGCGTTGCAACCCTGCACGAGTGAACAGTTCCAGGTCGACCTGCCCATCCCTTTGCGATTGGGCGATCAACCCCATCACCAGATGGAAATCCTGCTGACCTTCTCCAGCACCAAGATAAACCCCGAACTGTGCCGGATCGATTTTGGACTGCAACAGTCCGGAATCGTCGATGGCTTGCTTGGCGGCCCCGACGGCAAATCGGATATTGCGCCCCGAGAACTCGAATCGCTTAGCGTCATCAACGTACTTGCCCAGGTCGAAACCACGGACTTCGGCGGCAAATTTTGTGGGGAAGTGCGAAGCGTCAAAGTGGGTAATTGAACCAATCCCACTTTTCCCTTCCTGCAATGACTTCCACATTTCATCGACGGTGTTGCCGATTGGAGTGATTGCTCCCATACCCGTGACAACGACTCGGCGTCTCATGGCCAATTCCTCTTCAACTGCTGCGGATGACACATAGTGACCATCGTGGCCACTCGCGAATCCCAAGCGGACATTGATTGGTGATCCCGCGGATCACCTTTCCCGCCGGAATCATTCCGCGGAACCATCTCCCGCCTTCCCGACATCGAGAACCCCGCGGAGCATGGAAAATACGAAGTTCTTTTGATCGATTTTCCCGCCACCACTCGCGGCTTCGTCGACATGAGCAAAGACGATCTCGCCATCGGCAACCAGACGTTGTCCAACGTGAGCTTGAACTTCGACCATCCCGCCCTCATCTCGAGCTTCGATCAGCTTGGCGGTGTAAATGAGCGTATCGCCGGGACACGCCCAACTGTGAAACGTCATTCGAGGGACCTTGGCCAGAATCACGATATGGGCGAACTGCTTTTGTTCGCCCAGGAGGATTCCGCCGGTTTGTGCCATTCCCTCGAGCATCAACGAAGCAGGCATGACGGGGAAACCCGGCATGTGGTCATGCAGGTGCTCCTCAGACAACGTCACGTTCTTGATCGCCGTGGCGTGTGACCCGCTTTTGAACTCGGTAAATCGATCAATCCAGAACCAACGCATTCAAAGCCCTCACGAAACCGCGACCGCGTCCGATCACGACAAATCCTGTCGGGCTGTGATCAGGCCGCCAGCTTCGAAGCCAGGAAGTTGACCACCATGTTCACGGTGAACAGATCTTCGACGTTTTCAACTCGAGGATCCTTTGCGAGGGCATCCAGAGTTTCTTTGTCGGCGTGTGGCAGCCGAGTCCGCAACTCGTCCAGCCCCTTGGCCGTAACGCGACCGTTTTCGGCAAACCCTGAATCTGCGGTGAACAGACTTTCAGGAAACAGCTCGTTCCGGGGAATCTTGATGCCAAAGTTCTTTTCCAGACGGAAAACGATGTCCAGAAAATCGATCGATTCGGCACCAAGATCTGCCTTCAGACGTGAGGACGCAGTGACCTCATCCTCGTCCAGACCGAGTGCATCGACCAGAGTTGACTGAACTTTTTCAAAGATTTCGTCGCGTGAAGGCATCCAAAATTCTCCTGCGGTCAAGCAGCCGGGACAAACCTGTCTCGAACACTCAAACCACGAAATGGCCCCAAAAACTGAAGATTGATCGTCGGGGCAATGCACGGATCAATCAAATTCAAAATATGTTCAGGTCTAACCACTACAGCAGAAACGGGTTAGCCCATCCCGCCGAGTGTCAGCCCACCATCCACCTTCAAAACCTGGCCCGTGACGTAGCTTGCCTGTTCACCTACAAAAAACAGAACCGCATTCGCAATATCGTCAGGTTTTCCCAACCGTTTGACCGGAATCGAGTTCTTGATTTTGTCGCCAGCGGCATTCACGACCGCAACAGTCATATCGGTTTCGATAAAACCTGGCGCTACGCAATTGACCGTAATTCCCCGCTTGGCATATTCCGTCGCCATGCAGCGGGAAAAACCTTCAATCCCAGCTTTACTCGCCGCATAGTTTGCCTGACCTGGATTGGAAAAATCGGCCGAAACGCTGGACATGTTGACGATTCGTCCGTATCGGGCCGACATCATCGGACGAACAACAGCCTGACAGAAGTTAAAGACACTCGTCAGATTGGTGTCAATCACCTGCTGCCAGTCATCGCTGCTCATCGCCAGAATTGGTTTGTCTCGAATAATCCCCGCATTATTCACGAGGATATCGATCTTTTCCCATTTCGCCAGAACTTGTTCGACGATCGCGTCGACTTCGGCTTTCTTACTCACGTCTGCCTGTAGTGCCACAACGTCATGGCCCAACGCTGTTTGCTCCGCAGCGAGCTTTTCGGCTGCTTCTTTGTTGGACTGATAGACGAACGCTACCTTGGCGCCCGCTTCGGCCAGGCTGCAGACGATGGCTCGTCCGATCCCGCGGCTCCCTCCCGTCACCAATGCTGTCCGTCCGGAAAGATTCTTCAAAATCGACATCCTTTTGCGCCCGTGAACGATGGGACGCTTCTAAACTTAATGAGACTTGAACTCGTTGCCCCACCATCATCTCAGGCGGGTGGCGTCCAAATCTGCTGAAATATGTTTCGGTAACTTTCTGTTCGAGCGGAATCCGACGCTGCTAACTCTGGATTTCGGTCCGCCAAATTCAGAGCCTCCAGACAAATTCTGGCGGAAACTGCCGAATTTCCGTTTACGGTACCGGTTCCGTTGAATTCCCAAAGTGCTCCGTCTTGCTTGCGCACTGTCAGGTCCACCTTGAGAGTGTTTCCTGGTGAGACGAAGTTGTTAAATCGAATCGCGCGAACCTCTTTCAACAACACCGCACTGTGAGCAAAATCTTCGGAATAACGAACCAGCCAGCCCCCGGCCTGAACAAGCGTTTCCAGCATCAACACCCCCGGCATTACTGGAAAACCGGGAAAATGATCTGCGAGATACTCTTCGGCAAGCGTCAGGTTCTTGACCGCTGAGATCGATTTGTGCGGCACAAGTTCCGTAATCCGATCAATCAACAGAAAACGCATGCAGATGGTCCAACTGTAACAATACTCTTTGATTTGCCCGAAAGGGCGAATCGTGACATTCTATTGGTCAGGACGAGCCCCTACAACTGAGAAGTCCCTCAGATGACGTAATGATTTTGATTGACCAAAATCACGTGTTTCCATCAACGACGGCTTGTGCGATCATCGCGAAAAGCGATATTCGCGTCATCGACAATCGGCAATCATGTGATCCGAAAGTACTCTTTTCCGCCTCAAGCTCCTCATCAACACTCAGTTGATTTGCGAATGACGATTTGTGCAGACTGTCAGTACGTGAAAAAACTCGACGGGACATAAGTCTCGTCGAGTCGGATTCACTTCCAGTGGTTCTCGTCCAGATCACTCAGCATCATCCGGAATCGGAACAAGTCCTTTGTCAGCAGCGGGCGTTTCAACAACGGGGTTTGGAGCTTCGTCATTCGATCGCGTTGAGGAATCGGTTGAGTTCTTGGAAAGTCTCGTCGCAGTTCGCTGGTCGAGTATCATTCGAGCGGCACTTCGCAGTTCGTCTTCGTTCAGGCGGCGAAGGTTGCCGAGTTCGACGAGCGGCTTCATCATCCGCGAAACTTTGGTCAGGGTGCTTTCCATCAGGCTGATTTCCATCAGGCTGCGATGCATTTCACTGATGACTTGCGACTGAGACACGAACTCGTCCTGGAATCCGCTCAAAACTTCCAAAGTCTGAATGGCATCCGCGATGTTTCGGGTCTGGTTCATCAGATGCTGCTGCATGCTCAACAGCCCGTCCAGATTCTGTCGCGATGTCGTGACCTTCAGATCCCTGTCATCCAGCTTCTTGTTTAGAGCAATCAGTTCGTCCGCTCGCTCTGTCGCGATCGCGACTGACTGTCCACCGTCGGCGAGGCGACGTTCCAGCGACACCAGCTGGTCGGATACCGATTGAGCAATTTCCAGGTCTTCCGCAGCCTTGGTCAGACCGGTCTTCAACGTGCCGAGATCTTCTAAACCCCTCTTGGCCTGTGCCATCCCTTCATTCTGCTGACGTAACTGGGCCGCGACCTGGGTCAATTCATTCAGCGCCAAGCGGGTCTGTTCCAGATCCTTCGCCTGTTGACGAATCTCGTTTTTCATGGCGACGATTTCGTTCAGCGTCGTGGCAGCCGCCTTGTTGGTTTCGATCTGGGCTGCGAGGACATCCTGCAGCGACTTCATCTGCTCAAATGACGTTGTCGCCTGCTCGGAAACGGGCTTCTGATCGATCAGGGCAGACTGCAGTTTTGCCGTCATTTCCAGCGATTTTGACGCTTCGCCATTTCGGGTCGATTCTTCGATCAGTTCGCTGCGCAGTTCGCGAATGCTCTGCAGAGCCGTTCGTGCCTCTGCGATTTGCCCCTGCTGGGCTTTCAGGCTGGAAAGCAGGCTGTTGGCCTGCCAGACTTCGTCACGAGCACCGACCAGATCCTGCATGCGCTGTTCGACCTGAGCCAGGTCAATCTGCATCCGTTCGATTTCTCGGGCCATGGGGCGGGCCATCAGGAAGTGAAGCCCGACAAATCCGAGAGTGATCCCGGAAATGAGCATTAACCATGACTGCTTATGCTGTTCTGCCAATTGATTTTCGATTGATCGCATTTTCGCACCTTCTGATGTGTACACGATTGCTCCTTCCGATCCGCGAATTCGGGAAGTCAAAGTCACGCGGGTCGTCCTGGACCGGATTCTGCATCCTGGGCATCGGCGGCAACTTCATTCGGGAAATGAAGTTGTGTTCAATTAATGAGCGATCTGCCAATGAGCAGATCGCAGGGGAGTCGCAGGTTGGCCTTACGAGCCATTCTGCGGGAAGCGCTTGCCTCCCCGTCAAAGTTCCCTTACACGATTCAATATCGCCATTTTGACTCGGCAAGTTTTGCCGATTGGCATTCATTCCGCAGATTCGTCAGACTGTCGATGTTAAACCGCGCGGGGGATAACGACTGGAACGGATGCAATCGAGGTTTGGTAATGATTGAATTCAAAGTCCGTACGGCTCGGTTGGAAGACTGGGCTGTCATCGCTGACTTCAATAGTCGATTGGCTGCAGAGACCGAGGGGAAGACATTACAGCCCGAAGTGATTGCAGCCGGAGTGCGAACTCTGCTGGGTGACTCGCGTCACGGCTGTTACTTTGTTGCGTGTGTTGCTGATTCTGTCGTTGGACAGATGATGTACACACGGGAATGGAGTGACTGGCGGAACGGTGAGATCTGGTGGTTGCAAAGTGTCTATGTGCTGCCGGAATACCGCCATCGTGGCGTGTTCCGCGCACTCTATCAGCATCTGGAAGACCTTGCGAAATCCTCGCCCGACGTGATTGGCCTTCGCTTATATGTTGAAACGCATAATGCACGCGCGCAGCAGGCCTATCAGAAACTTGGGTTTCGCGACGCCAGTTACACGGTCATGGAACAGATTTTTCGGAATGACGTCTGACAAGTACCGTGACTTCTTCACATGTTCGAAGTAGATTGTCTACGGAAGTTCGGTAGTCCTTTTCGCAGGAGTGGGTAATTCATTCTTGCCGGCACCGCGTCGGCCGTTAAAGACGCAATCAATGGCCGCAAAAATCACCGTTCGCGATGGCGAATCTCTAGAGGTTGCGCTTCAGCGATTCCGGAAATCCGTTAATCAAGCGTATCGTCGGCAATTCTACAAAACTCGCATCGGATGCTACGAAAAGCCGAGTGACAGAGATCGCCGGAGACGTCGAGCTGGTCAGCGTCGCGAACAGATTCGGCAACGACGAGGAAACGACCTCTGCCTGGACGTCTGGATCCACCTTCGAGGGCTTCACCCGCGAGGCGAGGATCCATTTCGATCGTGATTTGAGGTTCAACACACATCATGACAATTCTTGGACAAGTTGCTGTGCGACGCCCGCAGCAAAAGCAGCGTCATAGATGTGGTTGTCGAATTCGATTCGCTCGACCGGATCTCAGTGCTCGGGCGGCAAACTCTGAGCGGGGTGATGAGGTCGGCGGTCCTCAAACTTGAATGCAACTGGCTTTTAAGGCTTCACGGGTTTCAGCGTGATTTGCTCAGATCGATCACTTTGCCACGATCGCGAGTCAATAATTCCAACATCGTGGCGTCAGAGACTGTCTTCGGAGAAATCGACCGCACCTTTTCAACATGGTATCGTTGGGTTGTGCCAGAACTTTCTTGGGATGGAGCAAATTGACCACCAAACCACCTGGTTTGGTCCAAGGCTGTGCCGTTGAATGTCCCGCTTCGACGACCATGATTGTATTTGAAGTTCGAGTTTAAACTCGTGATAAAGTTCGGCTGTCGAAAAGCCAGTTGTGGTCAAATGGGTAGTGACCGGCAAGTGTAATCAACACGGATGGATTCACCAGCTATACCAGCGCCATCCCCGCCACGTTCCACCACAACTGCGATTACGCTCAGATCGTGAAGAGCTTCCAGAACGCTGGCGGGAACTCGGCTCAGGTGCGGTACTCGCCGGGGTCCATAACAGGCGTCACCAAAACGGTGATCTGCGGCGACGTTCCTGAAAACGAAATCGGAACGAGCCGCATGGAGCGGTTCAACCTGACCACGCGAATGACCCTTCGCCGATTCACGCGATTGACCAACGGATTCAGCAAGAAGACTCGCAACCATGACGCGATGCTCGGGCTGTACTTCGCATGGTACAACTGGTGCCGGAAGCACATGACTCTGAAAACCACGCCTGCGGTCAAGGCGGGGATCGCTTCCGAACAGTGGACGCTGGAGCGATTGCTGACTGCTGCGGCGGCAGCATAAGAAATGCTAGGCGCGAAGGCCGGGCGCGATACAATCGCCCGGCTTTTCTTTTTGTGCTGGCGCGATCGTGGCCATCGCGCTAATCTACTGCAGGTCATATTCATGCCTTGCAGGAGACTGCCAAATGCCACTCACAGACTTCTACCGGGAGTTTCTTATGTCGCGAGGCAAGTTTGACCCGAGAGAGTTTGGCGTTGATATGACGCGAGAGGCGTTCACGGACCAAATGATGGACGACTTCGCGACGGCATTCCGCGGCGCATGGACGATTGATGAATGCCTGCTGCACCCACGAGACGCCTTGAGGTTTTGTGATGATGTGCGACAAAGGCACGGATACTACGATATGCCTGACGACATCATCCTCCGAAGCATCATGACGCGACGAAAGAATCCGTGATGCGAGATTGCCATCGAATCCGAGCGGCACCGGCGAAATGCTGGGGCTTGTTCGTTTTGCAAAAGTGGAGAATAGGCATGACAGAGCAGGTTCAACGGCGGATGGAGATCGCCTATTCTGTTGTCGTCGTTCTAAGCGGTATCGCCTTGGCTGTACTTATGAAGATAGAGCTTGACATCGACCGTCCGACAGGGCTGATCTGGGTTCCGGCATACATACTCATGGCACTCTTTCCCATCGGAATAGCTCAAAGATATGCCACAAAGCAATCAGCATCTGGATTCCATTCCGTCTGCATCCTGCTCTGCGGATTATGGAGCGTTGTCTGGCTGGTTTTTGCAGTCCGATGAGGGTGATTTCTAGTCGCCATCAAAGATAGAATGCTCCCGTCCAGACGAATGAGGATCGCATCATGACCACCCCGACTATCGCCGAGTTTCGCTGGACTTCTTCAAGCCCGCCCATCGGAAGTCATGCGGAGCAGCGACCAACACAGTTGCCGGTCACTACCGTCAAATGCATTAACTATAACTAGCTATCTAACTAAAACGTCCTGGCACCGGCCAGTGTGTTGAACCGGATCGGGACTCCGTGATCGGCGAGGTATCGTTTGGTCTCGCCAATCGGATGCGTTCCGTAATGGAAAATGCTGGCGGCCAGGGCAGCACTGGCGTGGCCTTCGGTCAGGATCGTACGCAAGTGTTCCGGATTGCCTGCACCGCCGCTGGCAACGACCGGAATACTGACGGCGTCTGCGACGGCTCGTGTCATGGGCAGGTCGTAACCATCCTTTGTTCCATCCGCATCCATCGATGTCAGCACAATCTCACCGGCACCGAGTCGTTCGACTTCGCGTGCCCAGGCTACGGCTTCCAGGCCAGTCGAAACTCGTCCACCATTAATATGAACTTCCCAGACTTCTTTTCCATCCCGCTGAACTCGCTTGGGGTCGATGTTGACCACAATGCACTGGCTGCCGAATTTCAACGCCGCCTCACGAACGAATTGCGGGTTCTTGACGGCCGATGAATTGATCGAGACCTTGTCGCAGCCTGCGTTTAACAGTGAGCGAATGTCTTCGATCGTGCGAATGCCGCCCCCGACAGTCAGCGGCATGAAGCAGACTTCCGATGTTCGCCGGACCACATCCAGCAGGATCGCCCGTTCTTCATGGCTGGCGGTGATGTCCAGAAATACCAGTTCGTCGGCACCGTCCTCTTCATAGCGAGCGGCAACTTCGACCGGATCTCCTGCGTCCTGCAGGTTCAGAAAATTGACCCCTTTGACGACACGACCACCGTGGACGTCGAGGCATGGGATGATGCGTTTGGCGAGCATTTTTGGGTCTTCGATCAGCCAGTGCTGATGCCTGGCTGCAAAAAAGTCGAGAAGTCAGTCTAAATGAGAAGGTTTGGCAGACTGGGAAAGAGCCGCGAGCCAAAACCTCGTCTCGACACATTTTTGCCGAAACTCTAACATTTTTCGAGAGTCGGTACGAGATTGTCAAAAATCTTCCCGATGAAGCACATCAGCGGTGGAGATCGAGGTTCCTCGTTCACTCCTCCGGATTGTCATGTTCGACAACAAGTCTCAACCAAGGATCGGTTGAAATGATCAACAACCACGTGCTGCCACGGATGGCAGGCAGTTGCGCGATTCTCGTAGTCGCATTGGCTCACTGCGGTTGTGCGTCGCTGAAAAGTCCCTCGGAATGGGCGACCGCCTGGAAGGCCAAGCCTGCGCCCAAAAATCCGAGTGATCGTGAAACGATCAACTACGTGGGATTCGGCAAGAAGAAAGATCCCAAAGCCCCGAATTCTGATGATCTGAAGTCCAAGATGGCCATGGCCGGCAAGGAATCTCGCGATGCGGCTTTCGACAAGTATTTGCGTCAGGGAAACCTGGGGCTGACTGAAAATCGGCTAGAAGATGCCAAGCGAGATTACATGCGGGCTCTTGAGTTGCGCCCGGATCATCCTGATTGCCATCATCGGCTGGCTGTCATTGCCGACAAACAAGGGATGTTTGGTGTGGCAGATGACCATTATGAAGCGGCGCTCAAGTTGCGTCCACGTGATCCGAACCTGCTCAGTGACATCGGTTATTCCTATTCGCTGCGTGGTGACGATCGTCGAGCGGAATCAACGTTGAAAGAAGCTTTGGCCGTGTCACCATCGCATATGGGGGCCATGTTCAATCTGGGAGCGATCTACGCTAAGCAGGGACGCTACGAAGACGCAGTCGCGATGTTCCGTCGCGGATGCCCGGAAGCTCAGGCCATGCAGAATGTTGCCAAGCTGTTTCCTCAGCATCCCGCTGGTGGCCCCAACGATTTTCCAATCGCTCGCAACACACCAGGCAATACACCTTCGACCAGTACGCCTCGACAAGATCCGCCGGTCGATCTGCTGAATATGAATCCTGAGCAGTTGAAGGCCGAGATGAATCGTCGCAAGCAGGAAGGAATTGAACGCCGCCGACAGCAGCAGATGGCAGAGGCACCACCTCGTCAGGAATGGATGACGGATGTTCCACCTCAGAACCAGAGACCGGGTGCTGACCCACGAACAGGTCCGCCAATTGTCCTTGGTCCGGGTGGATCACAGAATCAAAATCCGAATCAGAACCCCAACCCGATGAATGACCTGCCAACGGTCACACCTGGTAACGCAAATTCAGGGATTGCCAACAACGGTGCATTCAACGGGAACGGAAACCAGCAGAATCCATTCGGTCAAGGACAACCGGCTGGAAATGGTTATCCCCCGGAGCAACAGGGTTCACGTCCCAGCATGGAAGTCTGGAACGGAGCCTCTCGCGATCAGAATATTCAACGGGTCGGTGGCCAGGACCAGTCCGGAAACGGCGTTTCGGGATCAGCCCGTAATATTCCACCCGCCTCGATTCATTATGGTCCCTCAAGTAAAAGTCCGCTTTCGGGGCTGAACTTGCAGCCGAGTCTTCCTGATATGAATGAGCCGCAGCGAGCCCCCGAAATGCGCGGAGCCGATCTGCGAGCGGTAGATCAAAGTGACAATCTCGCGGCTGCCCAACTGGGGATGAATGTCGGAGGATTGTTCCCGTCGCTACCTCCGGAGGCTGGACAAGGCCAGGGGCAACGACAGCCCATGATGGACTCTCGATTCGGTTCAGAATTCCCTGCGCCGCCACAGTACCAGAATCCGATGGACCAACCGGGGCGCGGATCAATCACCCCCGGCGACCCTCGTCAGGGAAACTCGATGAATTCCTGGGGAAGTTCGAATGCTCAGCCGCCCCGCTCCCCTTCTCGCTACGCCAGTTTCGAAGAGAGTGCGCCGACTGAGTGGGGACAAAATCGAGTCACTCCAGCAGGAGGGGCCGTTTCCAGTGCACCTCGATTTGGCAACGAACCTGTGGAACGATTGCCCAGCACGAATAGCAGTCATGCAAACTGGGCCGATAAGCCTGATATGAACGGGGCGGCCCCGTTCAATGGTCCATGGCCGGCAAATAGCGGCAATGCCGCAGTCAACACGCCGAATTCTATTCCCATGTGGAATGGAGGCCAGAATGGTACTCAGCCACGATCATCAGGTCAGCCTGCTGACTATCCAGAGCAGTACCCGTTCTCTCGCGGACGCTAGTGCGGGTCGCACTTCCGTGTCGCGTCGAAACATGGGTCAGACGCTGCAGTTTGATGCCCACGGGACGCCATACTTAAACGGAAGACGCTCTAACAATCGTGTAGACCGAACTGAATCTTGCTTCCTAGCGTGCACAGTCTGATCATTCCACAAAGCTATTGGAATGCAATCGGTAGGCCACGCTCATTCCAATGCGTTGTAATGCATCTGGATTTGTCGCACGTCCGAATCGCGTATTTCAAAGAGCAATTTAACACGAAGGACACGAAGACCACGAAGGTTAGGCAGACTCATGAGTGGGTAAAAGGGGAAAGCCGACAGTGAATCAAATCAACGACGGGGTCCGGAAATTCTTCCTTCAATCCCTTCGTGTCCTTCGTGTTAGCAAATCGTTCCGAAGAACGCCGTTTAAATGGCGATTTACCAGGATGGAATTCAACTGATAGGCCACGCCCATCCCGACGAGTGCCACAAAAAACGTGATCCAGAGCGACTCGCCACGAAAGTGTGACCTGTAAAAGCAAAGTATCCCCAACTTGAAGCAAGCTGGGGATACGCATATCGGCGGGATGAAGTGATAGCGGTGACGGTTACTTGAACAGGTCGCCGACTTTGTCGAGTAACTCACCCTGATAGACCGTGCTCTCGCCTGCCCAGGTGGTACGCAACAGGTCTGCTGACATCAACGCGCCAAACATCAGGACGACGCCGGACAGCATCAGGCTGAGGAAGAAGCCCGTTCCCCATTCTGCTTCCTGAGGAGCAGCGATCTTGGCCGCCCCGGCACCAAATCCGATGCGGCTGGCCCCAGCTTCAAAGCTTTCGTCAAACTCGTCGTCGTCAGTTTCGAAGGCGTCCAGGTCTTCGAGTTCGTCGTCTTCGCCAAGAACCTCGTCGCTGACTTCGAGTTCGTCGTCTTCAAACTCTTCGCCTTCCCCGCCGTCTTCCAGGTCGAACATCGTCGCGTCGACGGGCTTTCGTCCCTTTTTGACAACAGTCGCCGAGGTTTGATCCGCGTCCTCTTCATCGAACATGATGACGCTGGTAGAACCTACATCGTCATCATCCGAAAGCAGCGGAACATCCATCGTGGCGTCGAGATCATCGTCGCTCAGCAACATTGGTGCTGTCGCACCGAGATCATCATGCGAATCGGCGTCCTGGGCGAGCAACATCGGTGCGGTAGCATCCAGGTCGTCGGCCGGCTTCCCCCGTCCTTTCAGATTCTTACTGCTGCCCCCCGACTTCTTGATGCCTGACGGACGCATTTTCAATCCGCTGTCTTCGGACAACGTGATCGAACTATCGCCTTCTCCGAGTGTCAGGCCGCTATCCCCTTCGAGCAGGATGCCACTGTCTGCAGGCTGGTGCAGTCCGGTTCCACCTGACAATCGAATCCCACTGTCACCGATCAGTTTAATTCCGCTATCGCCACCCAGTACGATCCCGCTGTCGTCGCCCGGAAGAGTGATTCCGGGATCGTCATCGAACAGGGAACCTCCGTCGTTTGTCATCGGCAGTAATGCCACATCACTGTCGCTGGTCGATGCCGACTTCTTGCTGCGTGGCTGATCGATCAGTTTGACGTCGCTGTCACTGTCTTGCAGCGGAACGAGTTTGACATCGCTGTCCGACTGCGCCAACCGGACGTCACTGTCGGAATCGCTGAGTTTCGGGCGTGATGGCTCGATCAGTTTGACGTCGCTGTCGGAGTCCGTTGGCCGCGGGCCGGGACTGACGAGCTTAACGTCGCTATCGCTTTCCGGCTTGTCGCTCAAAACAGGAAGCTCACCACTGCTGCCAGTCAGGCCACTTTTCAAGCCATCGTCGAGAACCAGTCGGACATCACTGTCGGACGTCGAACCACGTCCCTTGCGGATTACCGTTGCCTGGCGTCCCAGTTCATCGTCTTCGTCATCGTCAAGGATCGCGACATCGGGATCAGAATCGGGCTGACGTCGTCGGGCGAACTCTTCGACGTCTTCCGCTTTGAATTTCCATGTCCCACGATCAGCAAAGCCACGGACGTCGCCCTTCTCGCGCAGACGGATCAATTCCTCCGTCTTCACCTTCAACAACGCGGCGGCCTCTTCCAGACTTAAGTATTTCTTGCTGATGGCCATGTTGACCCGACTCCGCTCGTACTTCCTGCGCCATGGCGCAGACCATGCAATGATTCGCAAGACGAACCTGCGACTCCGCTATCTCCGACAATTCATCGACCGAATTCCCTCAGCAATTTGCGTGCGACCCAAGATCGACTGACAAACGTGAGGCAAAAGTTCTGACATGCTGGCACGACCCCTACCGCTGGCGATCCCGCTCGCTGTATTTTCGGTTTAAGCGGGTTCGACGCTACGATTGGAAATGTCGTCGACCAATTCTACGACGATAACTTGACACCCGGCAAGGTAATTCCGTCAGAACCGACGTGCGTTTCCCGGTCCCCGCGCAGCACGAATCTGCGTTTCAAAGAAAGCGGACGAATCGATTGAAACGACTTTACGGGTCAGGCCGATCTCAAGAAACCTGCCAGTTCAGCCCCGCTTGGAACCGAAATCGCGACGAGGAGGCAGCCCGGGCATAACCGTGATGGCTCGCCCTCGCAACTTCACCCCGCGCAGAACATTCATAATGTGGTCGGCAAACTCCGCAGCCACCTGAACAAAGCTGACCGTCGCCAGGATCCGGATTCCACCGATCACGGTTCGCGGAACTTCAGCTTCGTTGGCAATGCACCCGACAAAATCGCCAGGTGCGACACCTGCATTCTCACCGATGTTGAACTTCAACCAGACCCCTGTTTCATCGACGCGCGGGCCAGGACCGTCGAACTGCCGTGGCGCCGAATCTCGCGATCTGCCTGCCCGTGGCCGTTCTTCGAAACCAGAGTCCCGTCGAGGAGCCGGGCCATCCAGCGGACGTTGGCGAGGGGGGCGTCGCTGCTGACGCGGATCGTCCTCAGGGATACGCTCGGGAGCACGGACGCTTTCGCCAGCCAGCAGATGCATCAGCGCCGACACAATTTCACCCGGGGCATGTCCCGCTTCGATCAAGTCTTCCAGCAGCTTGTCATGCCGCTTGAATTCGCCCGATTGAATCGTGTTGTGCAGCGATTCCACCAGACGATTGGCGTGCTTCTCTTCGAGTTCTTCCAGTCGCGGGACGGAGATCCGTGTGATTCTGGCTTTTGTGAATCGGATAATCTGCTGCAGTCTGCCGAACTCACGACCGCTGACCAGGCTGATCGCCTTGCCACTCTTCCCGGCTCGGCCCGTTCGGCCGATTCGGTGGACATAATCTTCGGCATCGTGGGGCAACTCGTAGTTGAAGACGATTTCAAGATCGTCGACGTCGAGTCCCCGTGCTGCCACGTCGGTCGCGACGAGCAGTTCGATTTTTCGTTCGCGAAATCGCTTCATCACACGTTCACGCATGACCTGAGTCATGTCGCCATGAAGCTTGTCGGCGGAATAACCACGAGCTACCAGCGTTTCGGTGAGTTGGTCGACCTGAATCTTGGTGAATCCGAAAATCAGGCCATAGCGAACGTCGTGCAGATCCAGCAGTCGACAAAGAACTTCGGTTTTCGAACGGAAGTCAACTTCCGCATAGGATTGTTCAATCGCAGGAACGTTCAATGCGGTCGCTTCGATCCGAACTGTCACTGGATTGCTGGTAAACCGCTCAATGATCTTGCGGATCGGTGGCGGAACCGTTGCGGAAAACAGGACCGTCTGGCGTTCGGTTGGGACTGCTTCCAGGATCTTTTCGATGTCATCCCGGAAGCCCATGTCGAGCATCCGGTCGGCTTCGTCGAGCACGACCATTTTCACCTGATCGAGCTTCAAGGTCCCCTGATTGATGTGGTCAATCAGGCGCCCTGGGGTTCCAATGACGATTTGAGGAGCCGCCTTCAGCCCACGAAACTGGTGCTCGTAGCTTTGGCCACCGAAGATCGGTAACTCGCGAACTCCCTTCTTGAAGGTCGCCAGTTTGGAAATCTCTTCGGCCACCTGCGAAGCGAGTTCACGGGTTGGGCAGAGCATCAGAACCTGCACCGCCCGACTGGACGGATCGGCAAGTTCAACGGCTGGGATCCCGAATGCTGCCGTCTTTCCAGAACCGGTCTGCGACTGACCAATGACGTCGCGACCCTCCAGCAGGCGTGGAATCGCTTCGGCCTGAATCGGCGACGCTTGCTCGAACCCCATCCGTTCGACAGCTTTTTGTACCTCGGGGGACAGGCCCAGTTCAGAAAACAGTTTTTGAGTCATGCCCAAACTGTACCCGAGCGCCGGGCTCGATCACAGTTCGGAATCCCTCAGACCGATCCGAAATCTTGCTTTCCTCGGTTCAGATCGCATTATGCCGATGGAATGAGCCATCTCATCCATCCATTCAGATGTTTTGGATTGCGATGACCTGTGCCGACGCGACGCGGAAATGCGCCCCGCACTATTGTCTCGTCAGCGCCCAGCAGAACCCGGTGATCAGCCAGACTGGAAAGGGTGTCAGCATCGCCAGTCCCGCGGTGATCCAGGCACATCGAGGGCTGCGATTCCAGTAACATTCACAAACCGTCAGCGTCGCCAGGAAAAAATACGTCTGAATCACGATCAGAAACTGAATCGCCAGAAACTGCGGTGTTCCGCAGGCTGCATTCAAAAAGATGGCCACCGGAAAGCAAATGACAGCAATAAGATAGACAAAAAGGAGCCGTGCTGGATGCGGCGCTTTCCGTCCGCGGTACAGTGCAGTGATCCAGAGTCCTGCCAGAATCAGAAAGGCGATCAGAACTGCCATTCCCGGCTGGAAGTATTGCCGAGCGATCTTTTCACTGAGCATCAACGGAAACAGCAAGACCGTTTCGACCCCTGTGGTATTGCCGTTCATGGAACCTCGCTACGGGTTACCGCCGCTGGGGGAATTCGTCTTTGATCCAGTTCGTCGAATCCTGAATACCCTGCGGTTTTCCGTTACTGACCGGCTGATCCCATTCCGGCAATTTCGGATCACCGGCCCCTTCGACACCTGCAGCCCCTCGAACGGGTGGTGGGGGGGGATCGTTGATGTCATCCAGCGGCAGTGGTTCAGCCGCCAGCCCGGGAACCTTTGCCCTCAACTCGGTGCCTGCTGATGGAGGCGTGAATCGTACCAGTTGACTGGAGTCAAAAACCCGGTCTGCTGCCATAAACTTCACGTGCAAAACAAGTTGCTCGCTGCTGACAGATTGGTCGAGTGGAACAGTGAACTGGTATCCCGCCCCAGTAAAACCGCGAGTCCATTTCGTGCGGCATTCTTCCGCTGTGAATTGCCATTTACCGACTTGTCGGGTCGGTTCCGGCTGTCTGGGATCGAGCAAGGTCAGTTCAATCGCGCCCGGCAGTTTGATCACTTCGCCGTCATCGTCAACGAGCGCAAAATGTGCAACCATGGCGTCGTCGCCCGGCTGGCTGTCGCGGTTCACACCGCCGGAAAGTAGCGAGTTAATCTGTAGCTTGCTGGCTCGGACAATTGCCTCAGAGTGCTCTGCAGCAATGACTTGCTTCCCGGAACGAGCGAGTTCCACTCGGAGCTGTTCAGCTTCGCGTTGCGCGCGTTTCAAGTCGGCCTGAGCAGTTTCCATTTTCTGCTCGACCTCCATGACGTACCGCTGCTGCTCACGCAAGCGGGCCTGCAGGATATCAGGCTTGGCCTGTCCGAGGCACCCGCAGAGCATCATGGCCGACATCCATGTCAGCGCGAATCGCATTCCATCGCCTCCACGTGGCAAGAGTCATTGAGCTAAAAAAACACTCAATGGAATCTGCGCGCGACGATCCCGGAAGATCGTTCTGCGAGGGGAAGATATCCGTATCCTCCCCCCTCGACAATATCAGATTAGTGCGTGTCGCACTTCCCAGTCACTCAGGCTGTCGGGGCCGAAGCGGGACCCGGCAGATGTTCGAGGACGTTATCGATGAGACCGTACGCCTTAGCTTCATCAGCCGACATGAAATTGTCGCGGTCGGTGTCTTCTTCGATCTTGTCCAGTGTCTGACCGGTATGCTTCAGCATCAGTTCATTCATCCGGCGCTTGGTTCGCAGGACTTCCTTGGCGTGGATTTCCAGTTCCACGGCTGTCCCCTGCATCCCGGCGAGCGGTTGGTGGATCATGATTCGGCTGTTGGGCAGTGCGAATCGTTTTCCCTTGGTCCCGGCCGTCAGCAACATCGCACCCATGCTGGCACACTGGCCCAGGCAGTAGGTCGCAACGTCGCATGTCACGAATTGCATCGTGTCGTAGATTGCCATCCCCGAGGTGATCGAGCCACCAGGGCTGTTGATGTACATATGAATGTCGGACTTGCCATCTTCGAATTGCAGGTACAGCAATTGGGCAACGATGCTGTTCGCAACGTCGTCATTAATCGCGCTGCCGAGAAGGATGATGCGATCTCGAAGCAGCCGGCTGTAAATATCCATGGCGCGTTCTTCGCGCCCGCTCTTTTCAATAACGAATGGAACGAGTGATGTCATCGCAGGCTCGCTGTCATGGTTGGAAAATATGGGTTTCAGGCTCTGGTAGACTGGCCGTGCTATCGGTTAAGGCGACTTGGTCTTGTTGGTGTTCGTCAGGATCTCGTCGACCAGTCCGTACTCTTTCGCCTGGATTGCACTGAGATATCGATCGCGACCAGTATCCTTGGCAATCACGTCTACCGGCTGACCCGTGTGGCTGGACAGGATGTGATTCAGGACATCCCGCGTTTCCAGAATCTCTTTGGCCTGGATCTCGATGTCAGAAACCTGCCCGCCGACTTCACCGAACGGCTGATGAATCATCATCTTGGCGTGCGGTAGGATAAAGCGTTTCCCTTTGGTGCCGCCTGCGACCAGAATCGCA
>CAXBSB010000015.1:0-55162 GCA_963977965.1 uncultured Schlesneria sp. | reverse complement strand
TCTTTATGAATCGCGGCTCCTTTTCGGAACGCTTCTACGCCACTGATTTTCTGGTTCATGTATGGCAGCACTGCTTCCGTGTTTAACCGAGTCAGCGTCGGTTCCATGATGAACACGGTCAGAAACAGGGCCAGGCCGATCAACACGCTGTTCGGCGGGATTTCCTGAGTCGACAATCCGCGACGCACGAACGACAGCACGATCGTGATACGAGTGAAACACGTCAGGCAAGACAGTGCCGCTGGAAGAAGGACCAGGCTTCCCAGGAAGATCGCCATCTGCAGCGGTGGCGACAGACTCTGGACGAATCCCGATTAGCCGAATCGTTCTGCGAGTTGTTCGAAGCTATTCATGGCGTACCCCCTAGCTCGCTGCGGCGGCGCGAATCCGCAAATCAAAGTCCTGGGGAGGTGCCGTGGCGACCGGCTCTTCGGTTTGCACCTGCTCGTCAAGAACCTCCTTGAACGAGGCTGGCAGGGCAATTAATGATTTCAAACCCGTGGCATCGGTTCCGGCCACCAGTTGCGTGTCACCAATTTTGACGAGATACAGCATGGCCCTGTTGCCAAGAGTCACGCTTCCTTCAATCTGCATCGCCTGATTGACGGCAACATTCCCTTGCAGTTTGAGCAGCCATGGCTTGCTGAGATAAAGTGAACCGACGCACAGAAGGAGAACGAATACAGTTCCCAGTGTCAGTCGCAACAGCATCGCACCCGTGTTGGGCGGCTCTGGCCATTGTGGCGAGTACGTCAGGTTTTCCGACTCGGTTTCAGCGGTCTTCGTACTGGCTGATTTGGCTGCAGCCGGTTGGTCAGCGGCGCGCACGTGCTCCGGTCGCATCCAGGATGCGGCGATGATGATCAGCAGTAACCCAAGAACTCTCATC
Source organism: uncultured Schlesneria sp. (assembly GCA_963977965.1). GTDB lineage: Bacteria > Planctomycetota > Planctomycetia > Planctomycetales > Planctomycetaceae > Schlesneria. The sequence continues at coordinate 54,273 of CAXBSB010000015.1, read as the reverse complement.
GGACACCGCCTTCCCTGGCTGGTGTTCGTGGTTGCTTTCAACCACCTGAACCGGACGTATCTGTGATTTCTGTGATGCGAATGGCGAACTGGTCGTTGACGACCACGACCTCGCCACGAGCCACCCGAACATTCTGGACGATCAGATCAACCGGGTCAGAGACCTGCCGATCAAGCGTGACAACCGAACCAATATCCAGCTTCAACATATCTTCAACCGAAAAATCAGCGCGGCCAAGCACCGCTTCGGCATCCAGTCGCACACCATACAGGTGATCCAGTGACTTGGTGCCCGACATTTTTCCGGGTGACATATTGGAGAATGCGGGAGCACGTGCCGCGACTTCTGCAGCCGATTCCTTGTCGCGATTCAACTCGTGCTCCACGGTCGCCATCACGGCATCGAGTGATTCCGTCATTTCGAATCCTTTCTTCAATACTGCCAGCAGCAGTCCTTCAGCGATCCCCTTCGAGCAGGATCACGCCGCTTCCGGGATGGGTTGGTGTTTGGGTTCGATCACGGATTCCACTTCGAAGGCCTGACGGTTTCCAACTCGTCCCGCCCACCCCAGAAACTTTGGTTCGCCGCGGACGGACGCCTGCAGGGGATCGCCCACTCGCTGGTCGAGGACGACGACATCACCGACTCGCAAGCGAGCCAACTGCGGGCCAGTCAGTTGTACCCCTCCCAGCCGCACTTCAATTTCCGTCTGCATCTCAAGAATCAACTGTTCCAGCTTTTTACGGCTCACTTCACCTTCGGGCTTAGTCGGACGCACGGGAAGATTGAACAGCGATGACAGGTAATCAATTGTCATCATCCAGCACCAGTACGATTCCCCAAGTGATGTCTTGACCGTGGAACGGCAGACAACAATCGGATCCGACGGTCGAAACAGCTTGGACCGTCGCAGGTTTGGCTCAGGGTCGCCCGGCTTCAGTTCGATGCTGTGGTCGTCCTGCCACGATTCATTCAAACTCTTCTGGATCGTCTCGACGATGAACTCTGCAACCGACGATTCCGTGGGTGTCAGTTCCCGTTCTGCGGGCAACGATGTCTGCTGGTCACCGATCAGTCGTCCAATCAGATCCTGAACGAGTGGATTCGGGAGAGCGATCAGCGAGACCGAATCGGAACCCTCCAGTCGCGTTCCGTAACCAACCGATTTGTCGCTCCATGTCGCCAGCGATTCGGTTGGCAGAACATTCGACGAATCTTCGTACTTGAATTCGGCGGTGACGGACATCGCACCAAACAGTTCACCCAGCAGGGCATTAGACCGTCCCAGCCAGCGAGCCAGTCTGGTTCGCAGCTCGGGGGCCAATCCGGGGGGCCGAGTGAAGTCGTGGACAGTGATGGTCATTGCACGTGGAATTCTTCAAACAGGATGTCCTGAATTCGTTCCTTGCCGTCAGTAAACAACAGTTGATTGAAGTTGTCCTGAATCTCGCGGCGCAAGCGGTTTACTCCGACTTTGCCACGAATTTCTTCCAGCGTCTTGTCAGCAAGATGACTGGTCAGCCATGTCTGCAGAATCGGCTTCCGCGACCCCAGGGTCGTTTTCACATCTTCCTCGTCAGCCCCGTCAACCTGCAGAGTTACTTCCAGGGACAGATAGCGAGTCAACGTCGGGTCATTCAGGTTGACGACCGTTCGCCCAAACGGAACGAAGGTTGGTCCATCAACGGGAGCCTTGGCTTCAATCGGCTTGCCGTGAGCATCTGTCGCACCATGCCCACCTGCTGCGGCCCCGTGATCGTCCTTTTTCTTCTCTTTCTTCTTGTCGTGACCCGCATCGTGTCCGGCGTCCGCTTTGGGCGTTTCCGCCCCCTCGTGACTTTGCCCCTTCATCATCTGGGGAATGGCAACACCAGCAGCGGCTGATGCCAGACCGACTCCACCCAGCAATGCGATTTTCTTGATGTTCATGGGACTTACGCCAAAAAATCAGCCACATTGTCGTCACCAAATGGGTAACGCAGACCCGCCCGGAGGGATGGCCTATCGAAAACATCGGACTCCCCCAGCGCAAACCTTGAGGATTTCGGTGACTTTTCCGGTTAGGAAGAAGAAATAAAATCCGAAAGAATTCCGGCCTGGAAACGACCTCCGACGGCTTCAGCGTCGTATGACAGCCGGACGCTGCCACAATCGTTAACCGTGTTGGGTGCCACGGTTTTGGAGTCCTCGACAAGGCCGTGAGGATCTGGCAAAAGCCGTGAATTCAGGTAGCGTCGAACGGCGGAACCCGTATCAGCAATTGGGATTGCAACATCATGACCACGCAAAGACACGGCCTTGTCGAGGACTCCAAAACCGTGGCACCCGTACAACGCATGATTACGAACGGCTTCTAGCTTCTTGGGCTTCAGGTTGTCGCACCCAGTTCCTGCATCGTCAGAACGGTACGGGACAACTCTTCGACCAGTGGCGTACAGACTCCCAGACGCTGATATTCCGCAAGAATTGTCGCGTAATACCAAAGAGTTCCGTCGCGGCCTCCTTTGAACTTATCCCAGACCTGGTGACCGAACTGCCGTAAGTCTGCGACGATGCAACGGGAATTGTGAAGCTTGTCGCACGCTGAGACCAGCCAGGCGGACGGTGACGCGTGCTTCAAATGTGCGATATAGGCTTCTTTTCGTGCCCGCCACGGTGGTTTGGGAACGGTATCCGTATCCGTGCAGCCCAGCACGATTTCTGCCACGCGGTCACCAAATCGTTCACGCAGGTCTGCCAGTCGGGATTGGCCCCCGGCATCCTCCACGGTGTCGTGCAGCAGTCCCGCAATCGCTTCGTCTTCATCACCACCGTATTCAAGTACCAGTGCTGCAACTGCGAGCAGATGAGACACGTAGGGAATCGTCGTCGATTTACGAACCTGGCCCGCGTGCGCAATCGCTGCGTACGTCATGGCCTGCTCAAATCGAGGTGATAACATCATCGCGAAACCTTTGAAGGAACACGCTTTAGGGTCGACAGCACCCCAAGGCCATTGCCATTTTTGCGCTGGGCAGGAAGTAGTGAATTGTCCAAGGAAAAAACGGGGGTTGATGATCGGGAGGGCGAAGCTCCTGATGAACCGCTTAGGGAGTTGGCGCATATCGACTTAGCGGCTCGGCGGGAGCCTCGCCCTCCCATCACATTGAACGCCCGTTTTGGCTTTGACAAACCCGTAGGTACCTCCGTCATGCCGGCGAAGGCCTGGATTCGAGGACTGAGCCAAAACAGCACGATCATAAGATTTTGCTGGATCAATCCAAGGCCTCGAACCGAATGGCATGCACCGATAATTGCGATTCCGGTGTCGAATTCAGGGTTTTCAATCTCAGAAGTCGCTGGTATAAAACGTGCATCGAAACCGCAAATGGCATTCTATCGTTGCATTCGATGAATCTTCGTCATTTTCGAATTTCACTTGTCTTCCATCCCGTGCGTGTCAAAAAGGACCGTTGTCTCGACTGTTATCATTCCCTCCAACGCACGGAGCTCCCGCAACGACATCGTCTTTGCGGGAGTTTTTTGTTGGCGTGGATGGCTGGGTCTGTGAGCGCGAGCGAATGCGCCGGGACGCTTTTGGAAGATGCAATCAACAAAGCTCGTTTACTTGATCTGCCAGACAGCAAGTACACCCTCACCCGTAGAGACCGCGATCTTGGATTCGTCCGGTGAGAAAGCGATGTGCCTTACGTCGCTACCTGAGCGGTCTGTTTTTATCATGGATTCTGCAGGCGGAAGTGTCGCGAGGGTCTTTGCTGACGTAAGTTCCCAGATTGCGATTCCTCCTGACTCAAGCACCGTTGCAGCTCGTTTCAGGTCCGACGATACCGTTGTCACTCCCGCGAATCGGATCCCATTTCCAAAATCCGGACCGCTTCGTGGGAACGAGTCTTCAGCTCTCGGATGACGGGGGCAAACGTCTTCTGGCGGAATGATGACGTGAGCCTCTGGCTCATGCGTGGGGTGCCAGATTCGAATCATGGCACGTTCCACAACAACAATGCGATCACCAGACGTCGAGAATTTCAGCGCCGATTCTTCTCCTCCGCTTTGATCGATCGCTTTGCCAATTCGCTGGCCGCTTGAAAGATCCCACAGTGACAGGAATCCGTAGCGACTGAGTGTTGCCAGCGATTCTCCATCGGGCGAAAACGCCAGCGCCGCCATTCGCTCCCCTTCTCGACTCGCCTGTTTGAAATGATGGATCTGTCGACCTGCCTCAAGATCCCACACCAGCACAGTTCCATCCGTACCACAGGCTGCGACCCGTTTTGCATGCGCATCGATCGCAACGGCATAGACGCTGTATTCCGGTCCCACTTTGAACTGCTTCTTGAGTCTGAGGGACTGATCGTCATACAGTTCCACTGTCCCGACATTTGTACCGACGACGATCAATGCAGGTCGACCGGAAATGGCCAGCGAATTCGAATGATTCGGCAGACGGACAAGCTGATTCAATTCACAGGCTTTCAGCCGGTTTCCGTCCCCAACTGTAAACATCCACTGCCCGAGCCCGTTGAATTTGCCGGTCGAGATCAATCCCGCAGAATGGGGATGCCACACAAAATTCAAGACCGAAGTGGGTTGGCCGATGACTGGCATTGGCTCTGCTGCAATGAGCGAAGTTCCCGTAAACAAAACCAGGAAAACGGCGATCCTGACGGCCACTGTCGACGATGATCGCATACGAAAGTTTGCTTTTTCAGTACTGATCATTTGGGGTATCTCCTTGTCTATCCTGATACGCATGATCGTCCCTCGGGCTTGAGAGTCAAATGTGACTTCGACTCGCTTATCAGATCTCTCACGGTGTTCATTCCGTACTGTTGGTTTGACAGCGTTGTTCGATCAGGTGGTTAATCACGAGGCGAAATCACCATTTTATGATTCCACGCATGACCTTGAATCCGCCAACGATTGTGGAACCGCCGTAATCGCGCGCCAGGCGCATCAGGGATTTGTGAAAACCACAGTTTGGGAATTCGGATTCGACTTTCACAATAGTAGATCGGCTGATTCCTTTGCGGCACATTCCTTGCGTTGCGTCGATCCAGTCTGCTTTCCGGCAAGCTTCAATAACCTCCGCATTCTGGCCTTTGTACCGGAATACTTTGTGATGCCAATGGATCGCGCCGCGCAAGGCGTCGGCGTCCAATCCCCAGCCACACTTTTCATTGTCGCGTAAAGCGATCGCTTCTGACGGCTCCAGATACGCCAATTTCCGATCCGTCCAGAGACCGATGTCGTGGTACACAAACGCCGTCTCCACGAGTTGTTCATACTCTGGAGCGTCTTTCAGAAAGTGCATTGCATACGTGATGCAGCGATAGACGTGGTTTCGATACCCTGCAAAATCCCCGCCGATTGCCTGTCGGTATGGCGCGAAGAGTTCTTCAACTCGTGGGCGCTCGGCCTTGATGATGATGTCAGTCATTGGTTGATTTCCTGTACTGACCTTCCTCCAGGGTTTTATTTCGGTTCCTGCCATGGCGATTGACCGCCACGCTGAATCTGCTGGCGGAGTGCCGCCGAAAGTTCCTGGAAGACTTTCTTCTCACGACTGGCAAGGTTCGTCGTTTCTTGAGGGTCCACTTGCAGATTGTAAAGTTCCAGCGGTTGGAAGGGGCTGTCCTGTATCAGCTTCCACGGACCGCGCATCAAGGCTTCAATCGTCTTCCCTGCATAAGCGGGACCTCCTTCACGCCGGACGAAATAGAGATCTCGGACGGGATCGGGTTGTGACTGACCGAGAAGCGAGGGCAGGAAGCTGACTCCATCAATCTCCGCAGGTGAGGCAACTCCTGCCACCTCAGCAATTGTTGCGAATACATCCATGGTCAGTGTCACACGAGTCACCTTGCTGCCGGCTCGCACCCGGCCTGGCCAGCGAACGATTCCGGGAACTCGCAGGCCACCTTCGTACATGTGCTGCTTCTCGCTGCGATACGGACCGTTGGTGGCACCGTACTTCAAAACTCCACCATTGTCAGACGTGAAAACGATCAACGTGTTTTCTGTCAGCTTGAGTTGATCGAGTTTTTCCAGAAGCCGCCCGATTCCAGCATCCATATGCTCGATCAGAGCCACCAGTGAGGCTCGCTGGTCCGTCATTTGTGGTTCGCGATGCTTGACGCGGGCAAGCCAGTCCGGTGGGGGCTGAATCGGATCGTGTGGAGCGTTGTAAGCCAGATAAAGAAAGAATGGCTGACCTGTCGCGGATCGTTCTGTCACGTAGTCACAGGCCCAGTTTGTAAACAGGTCTGTCGCATGCCCTGGCGGATCGATCACCTCTTGATTTCGCCGCATGAAGTTCTGGCCACCCCGTCGATGAGTCAGGTAGTCATCCATCATGTCGCCAAGAAAGCCATGAAAGAAATCAAATCCTCGCTCGGTCGGAGTATTTGGTGACGACAGGCCCAGGTGCCACTTGCCGACAATCGCCGAATGGTATCCCGCAGGCCGCAAAACCTGCGGTAACAGGACGGCACGAGGTGACAACCACCCCCATGAGTCCTGCGGCACATGCCTGATAACACCGGGAACACCCACTCGATCGGGATAACAACCCGTCAGCAACGCAGCTCGAGTCGGCGAGCAAACGCAGGAATTTGCATAGAAATTTTCGAACGTCAGACCTTCCCGGCAAAGCCGATCAATCGCGGGAGTCCTGATATCGGCCGTTCCAAAGGCTGAATAGTCACCTCGCCCCAGATCATCAGCCAGGATGACGATCACGTTCGGACGATCAGCACCGTGGACAAATGCTGACACACCACAAGTGACCATCAAGAGAACCAGAAATCGCATGACAGAGACTTTCGATTGCACTGTTTTGAAGGCCTTGGAGATCACTTTCGAGGTCCGTCCAGATCCGTCGCAGAAGTATATCGCAGTCTCGGTTGGAACCGTGATTTGTGCGCTGCGATTTATGAAATCGGGTTTGGACACTGATTGCGAGGACTGATCCGGGGAATCATCGATTTCGACCGACATTCGACAGATCTCGCGCCAGATGAAGTGCCCGGCTGAACCACTGCAAAACAGAAGAGTCAGGAAAAATATCATTGACGGCGAGAACTTTGGAAGACATGCTGTCTAGAGGTTTCGCTCACATCTCGCATCTCACATCGCTTCGATTCACGTTACTTCCTTTCCCCTCAGTATGAAGGAACTCGTCATGTCGCAGACTGCCGTTCTTGATCGTCAAAGAACTCGTGGATTGACCTGTGAATCGGACGGGCGTGAGTTTGAAGACCAGTCGCCGTTTGGCTTGCAGGGGTTGACGAGAGATGTGCTGCAAATCGTCAAGCCCGAGTTTATTACTCAACTGGCGATCACTCTGGCACTCAAAGGAACGCGGGCGCAGATTCGCGATTCTGAGTTCGTCAAGCGACAGTTGTCTTATCATCCCGAATGGATTGACGAGTATCAGGTCGTTCATTTGATCGAAAAATCGCTGTGGATTCAGGGGCGCAGCGACCTGGTGATGACACTGACGCGTAACCCGAGTCAGATTCCGGATAATCCGCCGCCGAAAATCATGGAAGCGCTATCCCGGGCGTACGCGCTACATCCTCAATCAACAATCTGGTACGGCGTACCGTTGTTCGGGGATCAGAAAAACAGTGAAGGATTACCGATCCCTGTATCAGCGGCAGAAGTTCGAAACGAAGCGGAACGCCGGATCAAGATCGCTCAGCAACATGCACTCAGATGGGGCTGGTTCTATCTGGCAATGCTCGGGATCGGACGAATTCCAGCGCGATGTGCTCAGGCGTGGCGAATCATGGACGCTTTTGTCCGTGGAATTTCAGCAGGTGTAGCGCGGTACTGGAAAACCGCGCGAGAAGATGCCCGTCGTCGTGCGCGAGCAGAGTTTCAGCAGCAGCTTGAACATTTCCGGTATGGTTGTGTGAAAACAGAACTTCCAGAACATCGGACATGGCTGGGACGCGGCTTTGATTCTGCGGGAGCCATGGTCGAGTTTCAGGTCGCATTCGTCGGACATCTGGCTCCGTTCGTCGGGGCGGCGGCGCCGCTGGCGATCGCGAAATTTGCACCGATGCTTCTCGTTCCCCTGACAGTCGTGTCCTGCGATCCCTTCCTGTTCGTCGAACTTCCTGAGGAACCTGGCAAGTTGCGTCACGTGGGACACTGGTATTGGCAACAGAAGAACGATGGCGAAAAACTGCATCTGCACGTCTGAGATCGGCGGTCGCTCGTAAACAGTTACCGTAGAATTCTTCGGTAACGTGTTCGACGCGCATAGATCATCGACTTATTTGGGGGGAATGTGGTCGGGGCTGTTTTCTTGTTGAAGTGCGCTATTCCGCATTTCACAAAATCGGGCGGCGCGCGACCACATCTCTGCCAATTCCGGACGTCCCAGGTCGCGACAGACTTGAACCAGTTCCTTTCGTGGTTCCAAGGCATCGGGAGCTTCACTGGCCTTGAGATTCAATTCGACCAGTCGGTCCTGCAACTTTCGATAGCGGATATATTCCGATTGTTCCTGATCGCGCTGTTCGGTTTTCCCTTGAATTCCCAGTAATTGAACGAGTTGATAACGGCTTTCCACATCATAGGGTTCAGCGGACAGGATCTGTCGTAACAGTTCAATCGCGGTATCCACCTTTCCCTGATCCTCCATCAGACGGACCTTGATCCTTAGCGAAGGAGGATCAGCGGGTGACTGCGTCAGAGCCGATTCGACCTCTCTTAGTGCCAGTTCCTTGTTTCCGAGTGACCAATGGCATTCGGCCAGCAGTGCTGAACGCTGCGTCGACGGGGCATCGGGCTGAAGAGCCGTAATTGCACCCTGAAAATCGTGGATGTGGATCAGCGAACGGGCCAGATCACGACGCATGGTTGATTCGGCTTGTTCCGGTGGATGCTTTTCGAGTGCCAGCCGCAACTCCTGAATCGCTTCCTGAAACTTCTCGGCATCGGCCAGAATGACGGCGGCCAATTGATGGGGTCTGTAATCGCTCGGCGCCAACCTCTGAACATGAGCGAGAGCTTTCAACGCCAACGAATTGGAGCCCAGGTCGTAATACATCGCTCCCAGAAGTCGGTAGGCTTCGAGTTCGTCGGGAAACTCGGAAACCAGGGTCGTCAACGCAACTTCGGCCTGCTGTAGTTCGCCCAGGTGGAACAGGCTGGTCCCCACCAAACGCAGGGCATCCTTTCTCCATGGGCTGTTTTCGAGCCGTCGAGGTAACTGTTGCAAGACTTCGTCATAACGATTGCGACGGGCCAGCCATGAACAGCGTAGAAGCGTCGCCTCGTCCGACTGACCGTTCTTGGTCAATGCCCGTTCAACCCGATCGACACCCGCCGAATCCATCAATTCGACGAACTCCAGCCCGGCTTCCAACGTCTCCGCAGACGGAGCAGGTCGAAAAAACATCCAAAGCGACACCGTCGCTGGTATCGAGGCAATGATCAGTGTGACAAGAACAGAGCGTCTTCTCATCGTTATTTCACTCACCGACAACAATCCGTGAAGTCACGAGTCGAATTTTCAACCTGAAGAATCTCAAGAATTCCTGATTCCGCTTGATTTTATCCAAAAACAAGTCGAGAATTTCAAAGATTCCAGATTTCGGTTTGCTTTCGCAAGCTTTCATTTCCCGATTGCTTACACGTTCAGTTCAGTGTCGACAGTCTTCTAGGCTGATTCCAGCCTGTTGTTTTCCCGGAATGATTTTGCAGGACGGGATTGCATTCATTTCTCTACTTCGAGGAAAGTTATTATGCGTCGAACTCGTGGAAAACCTGGTGGATTTACCTTGATTGAACTGCTCGTGGTCATTGCGATCATCGCGGTTCTGATTGCTCTTCTGCTTCCGGCTGTACAACAAGCACGTGAAGCGGCACGCCGGACCCAGTGCAAGAACAACATGAAGCAATTCGGGCTGGCGCTGCACAACTATCACGACACGCTAAATATGTTTCCGTGCACGATCAATGCTGGAAACTTCAGTGCACCTAATGGCGTCGGTGCTATGGTTCACCTATTGCCATACATTGATCAGGCACCATTGTACAATACGATCACCTTCGCATCGACCGGTGGATGGCAGACTCCGCTGAACAGCACCGCCCCGGCAGGAAGTCGCTACTACGAAGTTACTCCGCCGGGTTTTCGATGCCCAAGCGATACCTCGGCCCAGTATTATCCTGGCACCAACGGGATTCAGGGGAACTGGGCAACAGCCAGCTACGGCCTTTCAGGTGGAGCACAGCGAGAATCTGGAAACGGTTGCAGCACATACCCAGGGAACGTGTTTGGTACTGGCCCTGCCGACCACAGTGACAGTCGCGATCCAACACAGATCTCGGGGATGTTCAGCCGGTATGGATTCTCCTGCCGCATCAAGGACATCACGGACGGAACTTCGAACACGATCCTGATGGGTGAAGCTCGTTCGGAATGTAGCGATCACCAGCGTCACGGATGGGCAAACATCAATTCCAACTGGTTGTTTACCACAGCTCCGATCAACTTCCAGACTTGCCTCGGGGGCAGCGGTTGCAACGCCTACACAAACTGGAATACATCACAGGGATTCAAGTCACGTCACGTCGGCGGGGCACACATTCTTCTGGGTGACGGTTCCGTTCGATTCGTCAGCGAAAACATCGATTACAACACGTATCAGCGTCTTGGTGATCGACGCGATGGTCAGGTTGTTGGTGATTTCTAGCAATTGTTCTGAAACAGGCTCTATTTTCAGCATTGTGACCGATGGCACGACGTGCCATCGGTCTTCGCATCCGTTCTTGCCAAATCTTCTCTTTTGATGGACTTGAATATGGCTGATCGAGTTGGAATTCGAAGTGCTGCGCGGGCACTGACAGTTGCGTTGTTGCTCGGAGCAAGCACCTTCTCTGGTTGCTCCCCCGCGTCAACGCGTCCTAAGCTGGTACCCGTTTCGGGGACTGTTAAATTCAAGGGTGCACCGCTGGCAAATGCGACCGTCACGTTTGTTCCAGAAGGGAGTTCCCCTCGAAATCCCTATGGGACAACAGATAAGGACGGGAATTTTCAACTGACCAGTTATGATACAAACGACGGGGCTGTTCCTGGTGATTATGTCGTCCTCATCGTCGCCAAACCCGCCGATGGAAAGAAGCCCGAAGAGCGAACGGCAAGTGACATGATCGCACTCGGTCCTGGTGGATCTTTGAAGGCGGAAGACACCGTCCCCACGAAGTATGCCGACAAGAAAACGTCCGATCTGAAGCGCAGCATCGTCGCGGGCGACAAAAATGTCTTCAATTTCGACTTGAAAGAATAGCCGCAATCCAGCCTTTGACGAATTCCCGATCGGGCAGGTTTTGACCTGCCCGATTTCGTTTTCGCAGCTCGCAGAAAACATGTCCAACACAGTTCCCAGGCTGCCAAAGTTGTAGTTTCCGCCCCGTACAGCCTTCGCCCGGTGAACTTTCTTCCAACTGCAGGTTCCTCAACAACGTACAGACGTCAGTTTCTCTGCATTCGCGAGGCGAGATCAGATCACAGGTGTAAGACGATTCAGTCAGTGACTCTTCAAAGAATTACTTGGGGGATTTGACGTAACTCGTTACCATGTCCTGCCTCTGGGGTTTAGGCTGAGAAATCAGAGCAACGGGCTGATTCTAAGATTGCTCGGTTTTTGGGCTGATTCCGGGCAACAGGAATATTTTGGTTCCGCGAAACTGTATAGGTGGCACGAGTCCTGCTTGGCCTGACCTTACCACCACGGTTTTGGCGGGGCAGTACTTATCGCAGGATGCGTGAAAATGGCAGGTCGACGTTCGTTGTACGGGGTTTACGGTCTCGTTCTGTTCGCAATGGCATCGATTGCCTGTGCGACATCCAACGCGTTTGCTCAGTTGGATGGATTCAGCGATTCGCTTGGTCTGAAACCTCGATCGACCCCCAAGCCTGTCTTTACCACAACACTGACGCCAGCCAGTGCGAAGGCGGGCGACGAAGTCACTCTGACCGTCCATGTCAAACTTCCCAAGGGATTCTACATCTACAGCACGACGGGTGAATTTGAAGGCCGAACTCGAATCTCGACAGAGGCTGTCGGCATGGAAGCCGTCGATGCGGAATTCGTTCCGGATCGGGAACCAAAGACGGTCTTTGAGCCCCTGTTGAAAGTGGAAGTCCAGAAGTTTCATGACCAGATCACCTGGAAAAAGCGATTTAAGCTCAAGCCCGATGTCGATCCGACCGCGGTCGCGGCTTCGGGTGAATTGTCCGGTCAATACTGCAGTGAAGACACGGACGACCAGCCGGGGATGTGTATCCCGATTATCCCTCCCTTCGAATTCAAAGCATTACTTTCCAATGCGGCAGCATCCGAAACCAGCGATGCACCGCCTGCAGACGCCATCCGGTTTGAATACGAAGAACGCCCGAAACGAGGGGCGAAGAACCCCGCGCTGCTGCGATTCAAGTTGTCGCCCGCTGATGCCAAGCCAGGTCAAAAAGTTCAGCTTTCAATCACGATGGAACTCGACAAGAGCTGGCACACGTTCTCGCTGACACAGAACGGTGTGGGCGAACCGACCCTCATTAATCTGACGGGACTGAATGGCCTGAAGCTTGTCGGAGCAGGATTTGTCCCAGATCATCCTCACGAAGTCGAACAGCCACTGCCCGACACGAAGAATGAGGTTCATTATGACCGAGTGACGTGGACTCGCAACTTGGAAGTGGCTGAGGGAGTTAAACCGGGGGCATACGGTTTAACCGGCCGGATCGCCTATCAGACGTGTAACAACGGCTCTTGTCTCCCTTTGCAAAAAGTGAAATTTCAACTCGGGGATCTTTCGGCAGTCGAAGAGGTCGCAGAACCTGAAGAGATTGCGCCGCTCGAAAAAAAGGAGAATGCGAATAATCCACCAGCGGCTCCCGCAGGAAATGCTGTCAAGCGACCTCAGGATCGAGGACTGGTCGGATTTCTGCTGACGGCAATCGGATTCGGATTTATCTCGTTGCTCACTCCCTGCGTTTTCCCGATGGTTCCGATCACCGTCAGCTTCTTCCTGAAACAGAGTGAATCAGAGCACCATCGACCGTTGCTGGCCGCACTGGTCTTCTGTGGTTCGATCGTGGCAACGTTTACGATCCTGGGTGTCGGTATTGCTGCTGTGTTCGGTGCGGCCAAGCTGAACGCTTTGGCCAACAACCCATGGCTGAACGTGGCGATCGGGACTGTCTTTGTCGTCTTCGCATTGAACATGCTCGGCTTGTTCGAAATCCGCATTCCCAGCGAATTGCTGACGTTTACGTCGAACAAGGAACAGGCGGGAGGATATCTGGGGGCGGTCTTCATGGCGTTGACCTTTACCCTGACCTCGTTTACCTGCACCTTCGCATTTGCCGGAACATTGCTGGTTGCTGCAGCTCAGGGCCAGTTCTACTGGCCGATCATCGGCATGCTGGCGTTCGGGACGGCGTTCGCATCACCGTTCTTTATCCTGGCGTTGGTCCCGAGCATGCTCAAAAAGCTTCCGAAAAGTGGCGGCTGGATGAACGCGATCAAGGTCGTGATGGGTCTGATCGAAATCGGCGCGGCGGTCAAGTTCTATAGCGTTGCGGATATGGTCTGGAATCCAGAGCCCGTGATTTTCGACTTTGTCTTCGTGATGATTGCCTGGCTGGTTCTTTCACTGACCATTGCTATGTACCTGCTGGGTGTCTTCCGGATGAGCCACGATGTTCCATCGCAGGGCCTATCGGTCGGGCGCATGCTGCTCGTCATGGCGTTTTTTGGTTTGAGCTGCAATCTGGCAATCGGGCTGATCAATCACGAACGGGGCGGGGGCTGGATCATGGATCAGATCATCGCTTTCGCGCCACCCCGATTCGAAAGTCAGGCCATTCTGCAGAAGGGGGGCTCGACGACGGACCTTCCAGAACCGGTGATCGCTCACCACGGAATCTGGTTTGCAATGGACGTCGACAAGGCGATTGCATACGCCACAAAGAAAAACCAGCCGCTGTTATTCGATTTCACAGGGGTCAATTGCATCAATTGCCGACTGATGGAAGAAAAATTCCCGCAGCCACAGAATCGATCTCGTCTCGACAAGTTTGTTCTCGTGTCGCTGTACGCCGACAAGGTTCCAACGGTGTCCGACCCGATGGAAGTCAAGCGACTCCTGAAGCGCAATGTCGACCTGCAGACGGAATGGTTCGGCGATGTGACGCTTCCATCTTATGCCGTCGTCACTCCCGATGGTAAGACGATCCTTTCCCGTTACTTTGGCCTGGAAGGGAAAGAGGGGGAATTCGCCGCGTTCATGGACGAGGGCTGGGCGAAGTGGGAAGCGATGAAGAAGTGATTGCCACGGTGTGACGATCGAAAGTGCAGTCACAACGTGTCCCCGATTACTGACTGGAGAATTTTTGGAGAGGTTGGCAGACTGCTGTCAGGTCTTGATTGTGGATGGCTTGAGTGTCCGAGTTCTGAAGGTGCTCGATCTCCATCCAGTCAAATACACGACGTGATGGTTACAACCGCCAACGTTTTTCAGAATATGCGGAGTCGGATCTGGGATGGACGAAACGGAACTGGCCGAAGTTCAGCGCGCAGTTGTTCAACGACTGGATGACTTTCGCCGTGCTGGCCTGACTCACTGGAAGCGCATTGCTCCAGCAGTCGCGGAACAGGGCTTGCCATCGCGGGCAGCAACCTCAACCACGAGTGCCACCATGAAACCGGCTGCACCCGTGCGCAGTGAATCCGTATTACTCGAGCAATCCCGCCCGCAGATCGCATCAGAATCTCAGGTCACATCCATGGCACCGAAACGTCCCGCTCCGGCGGTACCTGCATCTGCTCCCGTCTCGATCGAACCGTTTCAACCTCTCGATCTCCCTCCGCAAGAGCGAGTGACCCGATTGAAGGTTCTGGCCGACAAGGTCAAAGCCTGCGTCCGCTGCCAGGAACTCGCCACAACAAGGACTCAAACGGTCTTCGGAGTCGGTGATCCGAATGCAAAGATCGTATTTGTGGGTGAAGCCCCAGGCGCTGATGAGGATCAGCAGGGGGAACCGTTTGTTGGTCGTGCCGGTCAGTTACTTAACGACATCATCAAAGCGTGTCGACTGAAGCGCGAAGACATCTATATCTGCAACGTACTCCGATGTCGTCCTCCTGGAAATCGCCTTCCGACTCCCGAAGAAGCAGGCAATTGCCGCGAGTATCTGGACGGGCAGCTTGCGATTGTGAATCCCGAATACATCGTCTGCTGGGGTTCAACGGCAGCCAAAAACCTGCTCGCATCTGAACTGCCGATCGGCAAGATGCGCGGCAAGTTTTACGAATACGGCCGCTCCAAAGTGCTCTGCACCTACCACCCGTCTTATCTGCTGCGTAACCCCGCCGCAAAAAAGGATGTCTGGGAGGATATGAAGTTCCTCTTCAAGGACATGGGCATCGATCTTTCCGCGAAGTAGATCACCCAGCCGCAGACTTGTCGCGTTTGTGTCATATCGAAATCGAGTGGAGCGGTTCGAGTTTTGTTGAAAGTCCAACCGAAACTCGACGTCTTTTTGAAAAAGAAGTACGAGCCGATCACTGCGTCCCGCTGTGACAGTCGTGCCGGGTCCAGTCTCCAATTGTGGACAACCAGGAAATCATTACCAGAATTGGGTGCCACGGGCGGCGGTTTTGGGCCGCCCGTGTTTCCATTGCCGCGCCAGAACCGGACGCTCACGCGTTTCGGCTGACGGTCGAAATCTCATCACTCGGGTCACAATGATAATCGGGTATTGCTCGTTACTTCTTGCGAACGAGCTTCATTCCGTTGCACATCTCTTTGGCGGGCTCTCCGTTTTCCCAGCCGATCCCTTCCATTTCGTAATGGTCAGCGTCAACGATTGTAAGAGTCGCGGCGTGCATATGCTTGTCTTTCTTTGGATCCAGATTCGTCCCACCTGCGAATTCGAACTTCAAGGTATTGGCAAGTGACTTCGTACTCGCTTTCATGCGTGGCTGGTTCCCCAGGATGCAGTAATGCGTCAGAAGCACATCCGGCCCGTCGGCAGTGTAGATCGAAATCATCTCATGGGGCTGGCCCGGAAACAGCGTTTCCTGAATCGCACTTCCGCCTGCCGTCAGTTTGATAACCGAGACGACCTCTTCTGTCGGTTTCCCGTCCTTATCTGCCATGACCCAGGTTCCAACGAGCGATTTCAGCTTCTCTAAACCAGCATTCGCAGTGGGTTTCGGTCCGTGATTATGCTTCTCATCTGCCGAGGCCAGAAATGAGACACATGTCACAAGTAGTCCACACAGCACGAATTGTCTAATCATCTTTCTTTGCTCCTGAACGTAAACGACTTCTGATCGAAACCCATCCCGACATCAGATAGTCGATCCGTAATGGCCGTAATCGACATCGGATCTCGCAAATTCCGAATTCCTCACAATCACAGATCCGGCTCGGTCAGCCAGTCCGCCAGTTGTTCCCAGGCCAGCGTCAGTCGCTTGTAGTCCAGCATCTCAGGCGGCATCGTTCGTAGCGTCTGTGCCACGCTTCGAGCCTTTTCCGGCATGGAGCGCAGGACCTGCCAGGGAAGGTGAGTCACTCTGATGCCGAAAACAATTCCTTGTGTTTCCGGCAACACAAACAAGGACTGATCTTCGCGACGAAGCCAGGCTTGATCCGGGGAAACGAGATCCGTCATCCCGGGCAGGTTTCGATCCAGATGTTGATTCAACTCTGGCTGCCGACAGACACTCCAGTTGGCTCGAATGACACATTTACCCGAACGCAAATTCTGCAACAGCCGATCAATCTGTTGGCCCAGTGCTGTGTTCAAATTCGGTACCGGCTCGTGAACTTCCGAAACGGTCTGCCCCAACTTGTCTGTCAGTCGCCAGCTTGACGGGAAACAGACGCAGCCTGCGGCCACAGTAAATTGCCCGTCGGACCGAGGTGCCAGCAGCACAAAGTCCGGTTCAACAGAACAGCTCAGGACGCGTAACTTCTCGAACAGCGACAAACCTGGGGACTGCAGTTCAGCCGATAATTCAGTGAGTTCGCTCCAGTGACATGCGACGTCAAGAAACTCTTCGACAATCTTTGTCCCTTCAGGAAGAATCGCAGCATATCGATCTGGATCAACTGTCAGCCATTGCTTTCGTTCGGCCAAGACCATTGTCGATTCAGCGGACTTTGCAAAGAACTCTTCAGGTTCACCCGGGATTGTTCCCAGACGGAATCGAAAATCCTCTTCGAGAAACAGCGGGGACTCGCGGCGGTTTTTCATTGGATTTCGACGGACTTATCCAGAGGTCTGACCCCTTTTGCCACGGGCTGTTGGACGCTGCAGTATGATGCCCGCGGGACGACACACTTAAAATGGATACGCGCTAATGACAAACTTTCTGATGTGACTCAAGGGCTGAAAACTCGTGACGGGTTTGCTCAAGGACCCGGTCGAATTGTTCGCTGGTAACAGATTTGGCTTCTTCCACGAAGTGCTGTCGCATTGTCTCCAGGCACGGAGCCCCCGTATCGAGATACGTAATCAAATGGCCACGTAATCGTTCTTCGGGATGCAATCCTGGTGGTCGCGTCCCGTCAGGGTTCCCGAAACGATGACACCACTTGAGCCAGGGAAGACAATAACAACGGCCACCGTTACGACGGACTCGCTGATGAAGATGAAATTCCTCGGGCCCAAATCCCCTGAGAAGCGGATGGAAACCGGGCCAGGCATCCTTGCGGCAGGCAAACTGACCGCAACCCTGCATCTCGATTTCAAACGCGTCATCACTTTGAAATGCACGGTTATCGACCGCCCATTGACCATACATCAGCGATCCCCACTTCGGTGCGAAGTGAGTTCCCACCAGATCATCGATTCCGCCGTCACCGATGCACGGCCCCTGCCACAGGTCCTTCGAATGTGGATGCCTGTTGAACCATTCGATCAAGCGTCGGACCACACCCGTAGGCAGCAGCACGTGACAATCGATCACCAGAACTGCGGGTGCCGTTGCCAGATCGAAGATACGTCCCTTGGCCGCAGCCGTCCCCGAGACATTCGTAAAGTGTTCGTACCTGGCACCGATCCGTTCACATAAGCCCCTGCACTTGGCCGAATGGCTTCCTTCATCGTTGCTGTAGGGTTGGCCTTGAGGATCATTGTCGACGACGATGATCTCGATCTCACGTAAGCAGTCCGTGTGATGAACCCGCAGGCTTTGAATCGTCGCCCAGACACCGGGCCAATCCCGGTAACATGCCATTCCAATACTCAATTTCGGACCGGTTCTCGGTACAAACACGTCCCAGATTTTATCAGGACGATCCTCCTCGGCTCGCGACAAAACCGTGAAGCCATTGTTTGTGACGACATGAGACATCACAAACCATTCCGGGTTCTCGGCCAGAAATTCCCGGATGGCAGGAACCAGTCCTGGCTCCCCGCGTTCACCTTGTTCACCAAACGTATGAGTATCGTGCAGAGCAATCCGACGACGGCAGGCCTTTGCATGCCTCTTCAGCTCGGCCCGCAACTGATCGCATGTATGAAGCGTGTCGATGAAGAGCAGATCGCATGGGATTGGCTCCAGCGTAAGCGTGCTGGCTCGAACGAACTGGAATGTCGTTGACCCTGCATTGGCCTTCAGTGTGTCAGCGATCGGATCGTGATACAGATCAACGCTGATCAACTGCTGGGGTTGCCCTGCCAGCAAAGCGATCGTGCTGACTCCCTGTCGCATCCCGAATTCGACAATCACTGCGGCCTGACTTGCCAGTTGCCTCAATGCCACGCAGTGCTGGTTGATATCACTCTCAGTATCGCGTACCCGGACAAACATCGCTTCCAGCGCATCGGGACATTTTCGCGACAACTGAGTTGCCAGAGCGGGCCCCCAGACGATTCCTCGTGGATTCAACCGCGAAAAATAATGCTGCCAGTCTTCGCTGGTGTTGGCCGGTGTCAGGTACCACGGAACATGGCGGGCTGCGTAAGGAGGTGCCAACCGAATGGCAGGTGAATAGCCACCCCAAC
This sequence comes from uncultured Schlesneria sp., assembly GCA_963977965.1. GTDB lineage: Bacteria > Planctomycetota > Planctomycetia > Planctomycetales > Planctomycetaceae > Schlesneria. The sequence goes on along the minus strand of CAXBSB010000015.1, from coordinate 35,234 downwards.
CTGTACCTGCTCGATACATCGCCAGCGTCGTGTCGACTGCGGCATCGTAATGTTCGCTATCCAGCGGTTTCGTCCAGAATTGCGATTCATGCGCTACGACGCGGTCGCGGATCGGGGATTCCTGAGGAAGATCATCAATGACGAGTGACAGACCAGCCTTGACGAGTCCGGGAAATCGTTCAAACGCGCTGCGTAACTTCGTCACGAAGTCCCGGGGAACTGTAGCCAGGTCAAGATCTGCGTCGCTGACGAGGTAATCTGTGGACGCATCGAGAAACTGCCACGGTGCTTGATTCCCCAGGTTCTCGGTTCGAATGACGTTGACTGGACATTCGTTGTTGTACCAGTCCAACAATGGTGGATAGGTGGAATCACAATCGACGATCGTGATCGGGCCGACATCGTCGCAGGTGATCAGATGTTCAACCATGGGCTTGACGGCCATGGCATCGCGATTCGTCAGCCAGCAGGGGATAGCGGCAGGACGTAGCGAGACAGACTGCCGCGTGTAGTTTTTAATCCAGTGAGGACGCAACTGAAACGTGCCTGTTCCCATCGGCTTTTGGGGCAACGGTCCAGCGCTGCCATGATGCAGACCATTCCCCCAGCGATAGATGTAGACCGTCTGTTCGATTCGTCCGGAACCGAGCACAGTCGGAACCTGTGACTGCAGCGCGGCATCCATAACGGCGTCTTGCGAGTTGTCTGGCAGGTGCTTGTAGCGCCCGACTTTCTCCCAGGCCGATTTTCGAAAGATGCCAGCGTTATGCGCGTAACCCGTCCGGACTTCGTGCGTCAGATTGCCGTCGTAGTCGACCCAGTACGCCTTGGGGTTGAAGTAATCGGCGCTTCCCAGCAGTTCCACGGACAAACTCATCCGCCAGGGAAGGCTGATATCGTCATCGTCCCAGGAACAAATCAGGTTCCCACGAGCCGCCTCGATCCCCGCATTGTACTTTTCCCCGAGCGTTGCGCACGGTGGCACGTCGATCACACGAACCTGCGGCAGGTCACACTTGATGACCAACCCCGGGGTATCGTTGACGATGATCAACTCGCGTGCTTGAAACGTCTGTCGAGCAAACGATTCAACAGCCTCTTCGAGGATCACTTGGCGTCGCGGCAGGTCATACGCAAGGCAAATTGCTGAAACGAGATTTCCCCGCGGCTCAAACTGCGAACAGGATGAACACGCAGGCATTGGTTCACCGTCCGGCAACGTCAGTTGCGAGACATCTAGCGTGCAGAACTGACGCTGCTGACAGTGATAAACCTCGGTGGAACGATTCAGTCTCGCGTGCAGTCCACGACGATGCTGACAGGAGTTCATGAACACGTCGTTTGCGCCGTGTCGCCAGGCATCATCCCATTAAATCCTGGCGCACTCGCGGTCCCGCTTGAGCAGGGTGTCGTCAAAACCCATTGATTGACACCACCCACGTTCTGCCAAGTCCAGGTTGCCATCCCGGGCGAGCCTGATGTCGTCGAGGAGGCTGTTGTCGTCGAACTTGTCGTACTTGAACCCGTTGTGCTCGACTCTGTCGTGCTACTGGTGCTTGATGTACTGCTACTCGTGCTCGTTGTTGTGGGCGGAGGGGTGAATTCACGTTTATCGGTTGACAAGTTCAAAGTCGGATTTGTGGCGTCTAACGTCCAAGCCAACGCCATGACCCATCGTGTTCCTGCCGGATAGGCGACGTCAGCCGAAGTGTAGGGGAAAGTCGGACCTTGCATCGCGTTCACGAGCAAAGTTCCCCCCAAAGTATCTTCATACGGGGTAGCAATCAGCGTTGGGTCGATCATTACAGCAGCAGTCGTTGAATACCACTTGATCCAAAGCATCGCAGGAGTGGTTCCAACAACGGTGACCTTAAAGGTGCCGGGAGTCGATCCCGGAGAAACGGTACATGACAGCGGCATTCTTAATTCCTGTTAAACCGTGGACTCTGAACTAAAACACTACCGTCTTCAACGGCGATACCGAACGGTCCCCGAAAGTCGTCAACTCCAAATCTTTTGGCTTCTTCGTCGGAACACAGATCTGTGTAATTGACACCACCCAGAGTTACGTCTACGAGCATATCACCTTTCAATTTCACATCCAAAGCGACATGGGATTGATTTCGCCCAAGAACCAATTGCTTGGTACAGCTCTTTTCAGTTCGCAGATTACCCAACACATCAACTACTACGCTACAACGACGTAATGTCACAGGACGTTCCTCGGTGCTCTCACTTGACCAAATAACCTGTATCACCTGGAATTCAGCGAGACGTTTCGGTGACTGTTCGTGTTTACGATAACCAAAGAAGAAACCGAAGGCTCCATTAGTGATCTCTGTAAAGTCAGCCCCAAGGTCCGTTTCGACGTCTCCTGGACCTAACTCACCAAGTTGTACCAGCCTCAATGTTTTGTTCGCACGAACATCAAGACCGTTTAATTCTTCATCCAGTACTGATCGTCCAGGTGCATTCTTTCCACTAAACAGTGATTGTGGCCGGTGTTTAAATATTTTCAACCATCGATCGTCAATTGACGTCATTTGAGCTAATTCAGGTTGTACATCAGAAGTGCTCTTGTCACCAGTTACTTCGGATACGGTCGGTAACGCCGCGTCGTTATCTTTCCGCTGCATTAACCCGGGAATCAGACTCCCCAACCCGACAAGTCCAAGAATCAGGCAGGCTGACAGAACGATTGTCACCACCGAGTATTTTGTGTACTTGTCGTTTGAGGAATCCGACAAACGTTCCGTCTGATGCGGTGGAACAGGGGGCTGGGGTGGGCTGGATTGCTCCTTTGAATACGGGGCTTGCGGCGTGGACGCTTCGCTTCGTCGGATCTCTGAGTCACGCAGGGTGGAACTGCGCCCTCCTGCGATCACCTTCCGTTGCGGTCGGTCGGACGAAATGATCAGAGTCGGAAAATCGACCACTCCGCTAAACGGAGTCAGCGCTTCCACCAGTTGCCTGGGTTCGGAATATCGATCGACGCGGGATTTTTGCAGCAGGCGATTAATCACCTCAACGAGTTCATCGGGTAAATCTGGACGAAAGCGCCGGATATCCGGGATCGGGTCGGAAGCGTGTGCCATCATCTTTTTGAAAGGCGTTGAGTTCTCCGGCAATGCGTAAGGGGCTCGCCCAACCAGTAGACGGAAAAGTGTGCAGCCCAGGCTGTACAAGTCCGCACGGATATCGACCTCACGCGATTCTTCGGCCTGTTCCGGAGCCATGTAATCTACGGTCCCAAGAACCGTATGTTCACCCGTCAGCCGATCGTCCGTCTTCTTTTTTGAATTGAGCAATCCCTGAGTCGATTCGGCTTGGCTGAACATCGCCAACCCGAGATCCGCAATCTTCACCCCGGATCTGGAAACTAAAAGATTTGATGGCTTCAGATCTCGATGTACCAGTCCACTCTCATAGATGTGCTGTAGTCCCACAGCAGCCTGTCGAATCAATTCACACGCGTCCCAGCTTTCCATGGGACCAATCCGCTGTGCCAGAACCTCCAGATTCAATCCGTCAACGAATTCCATTGCCAAGTAAAGTGTCCCTTCAATCTCGCCTGCGTCATAGGCGTGTACAATGTTGGGATGATCGAGACGGCCGATCGATTCCATTTCCTGGAAAAACCGTTTTCGATTCGCTTCGTTCTCACAGTTCTTCTTTGAAAGAAGCTTGACTGCAACTCGACGACGCAAGTGTGTATGAATTGCCTCAAAGACTTCGCCAACACCTCCGTGGCCGACCGATCGCATCAGTTCGTACTGGCCAATCAGCCGAATTGGCGTCACTCCGTACACGTTTGTAAGAGCGTCCGATCCATCATCTGGATTCGAATCATTGGGGTTTTCGTAAGCAATACCACTATTTCCGGCTGCATCCAGAATTTCGTTCAGGCGTCCATTCAGATCCCAGGCTGAAATCCGGTCGCGACAATGACGGCACATCTCGAGGTGCGAGATCACATCGGTCGAATTCGTGTCTTGAGCGACATCTTCAAGAATCGCTCTAAGTACTTCGTCAGAAGGACAATCCACAGCAACGTCTTTCCTTCGTGGAACCATCGAAGGTCGCAACATCCCATTGATGCTAACATCGCCTGGAATCCCTTGTCCACGCATCCAAATTCATCACTGGATGATTTTCGTCGAAGGATCAAGGAAAACAATGGCTGTGGCCGGGTGGTTCATTCGATCTGGCGATCACTTTTCTGACGGCCCGAGAATATTTCTCGACATCCCTTCCACGACCACAGGCATATAGATGATTCCTGTATAATGATCTGCCAGCAGACGAATGTGATGCTCATCGGGCAATTTGGCCGCTTCAGCCAGTTTGTTCGCATGGATCGGGGGAACCACCTGGTCGCGCGTGGCCGAATACATCCATGTCGTGCGGGGATCGAGCCGATGCGCCAGCCTCAACGGCTCCACCTTGGCAAACAGATCTCGCAACTTATCACCTGTATAGCCAGCTTCTGCGAGCATTTCCCGAAGCTTTCCGGCTTCACGCTGACCATTCACAACCAGATTGTAGAGGTCTCCGCCTGCGACCATAATGTGGACAGACTGAAATCCACGGTCGAGACCGGCCGTTGTCGACGCAACAAATCCCCCAAGGCTGGTCCCCTGCAATGCGATATTGGTTCCGATGACGTGCGGAATTGCTGCGACCGCATCTCTGGCTCGTCTGACGTCAGCGATCCCCTGCCTCATCGTCGATTCGACATGCCGGCCGTCTGGCCGAAAACCCTGCGGGCGACGCAATCCATAAAACGGCAACTGAATCATGAAGGCATGCACCTTCTGGGCATGAAAGGCCTTCGCAAACAGCCGCCCGACTTCCATCCCTGAACCAGATTCGTGCACCACCACGACCGCCGGGGCATCCAGAATCCGCCCGTCGTCGTCCTTCACCGCATACCACTCGAGCGCAACACGATCATTCTGTTCAACGCCGTTTGGCTTTGGTGACGGAAAGCGGACGTAACCCTGGATTTCGGAATCCGTCGCCGGCTCGATGGTGACTTCGAATTTCGTCGGCTTCCAAGTCAGATATTCAAGACAATCACGAGCATCGGCTGAATCATCGGGCTGAGGTGCCAGCGTGTCTCGCGCCTGGAATTTCTGGACCGTTCCCTCGGCTGCGTACGTTGTCGCATTGTTGAGGAACAGACCGCCTGAAAGAGCCAGAACCACCAACCAGTATGAACTTCGCACGGCATCGGTATCTTGAATGAGGTGCAACACTGCTCGACCTTTCAGACAGAGAATGTTGGGGCGCTGCCCCCCAATCTACCCCATGACCTCGGCCAGCGAAACCAGTCTGCTCTTTTCTTCCAGCGATTTGGCAGCAGCATGGATAATTGCTGTCACCTCCAGAATCTCCTGATGCGGAACGGGTTCGACCCCGGTTCGAATCATTTCTCGAAAGGTGTGAGCCATTCGAACGATCTGGTAATGGTGCCCGAACCAGTAGTCTCCTTCGATCGCGGGTGTGTATTCATAGGTCTTTTGCGAAAAGTGAACCGACGTTGAGCAATACGTCTTCGTAACATCTGGCCGACCGTACCAGACCTCCGCTGGCATTCGGTCAGAATATGTTAGAAGTGCATGACAGGTGTTTTCACGAGCATACATGCTGACGGCATCGACCCCGGGACCGCACAGTGTCATGACCATCCAGACTGGATGTTGACCGTAGATGAACCAGGACGGGTGCGAGTATCCCCCTCCCTGACTGGCGATCACATACTGCAGCGGGCCGAACTCACCTGTCGACTTCATTCGCAGTGCTGTCTCGGTTCCCCATTGGTGGCGGAACAGACTGGAAGACATGATCGGAGCTTTGTGGTCCCGTGCAAACTGAAGGATCTTGCGCGTGTTGGCAACGGTCCCACCGATCGGCTTATCGCAAAAAGTCGGCAGTCCCCGCTGCAATCCGGGCGCGACGAGATCAAAGTGATCTTCACCTCGGCCCGAGGCATCTCCCATCCAGACAGCATCGACCTCTTTCACCATCTCATCCAGCGAACGTGCCACTTCAACCCCAGGAAAGGCCTCGGCAAACATGGCAGCGCTGGTGGGATCAGCATCATAGACATGACTGATCCGCGTCCCCGGAATCGGAGTCATTTGAAAGCTGGTCTGAGAATTACGAAAGTACTGCTGAAAAATCCGGCTGGAACCTGGATCAAGGTACTTCTTCACGACGTCCAGATTGACCGTCGGATGAAACGGCTGAGCGAAGTGCCAGGTGTGGCCGTTTGTCTTCTGGGGCTTACCGCCAATACTGGCCGAGACCACTCCGATCCGGATCGGCTTTTCCGGCGATGAGGGAGTTGGCTCTGCTTGCGTCATCCCTGCCAGGGCCAGTCCGACCGCTCCCGAGGTCAACAGTTCACGACGCGGAAAACGAATCGAACCGCCGGGCACTGTCGGGAACTCGGGCATGATTCTTCCTTCGACGTGTTCTCACCTGGGAAATGACTGTTCGCTTCGCCTTTGCGCCGCCAGACCAGTGATCACAAAGATTCTCATTCCGTCGAAAGAGAATCTTTCGAGGGTCATCGCTCTGCCAGAACCGGCAATTGAACTTTTCGGATGTCGTCCGCTCCCGATGCATCGTCACCGCTCGCAGAGTCAGACTCAGCGGGACTGGGTGGTTCCGGGATCACTTCTCGACCGGGGCCTAGCACCGTCAGCTTTACGACGCGGGCGAATGCCTTCAACGATCCAAACGTTTCAGCAACCGCCGTCGCTTCGTAGCCGCAATGGACCATGCAATCAGCGCACTTGGTGTTACCACTCGCCCGACCATACTTCGACCAGTCGGTCGTATCGAGCAGTTCCTGGAAGGTTTCGCAATACCCTTCGTTCAGCAGATAACAGGGCTTCTGCCAGCCAAACAGGTTGTAGGCAGGCATCCCCCACGGGGTGCATTCCAGATCCCATTTCCCTTTCAAGAACTCCAGAAACAGCGGCGACAAATTGAAGCGCCAGTGCTTCCTGGCATTGCCCAGAATCCGCTGAAACAAGTTGATCGTTTGATTTCGGTGCAGAAACAAGTCCTGGCTGGGGGCCTTTTCGTATTGATAGCCAGGCGAGATCATCATCCCTTCCACGCCGTATCCCATCATCGTCTCGAACATCTCGCGCATCGATTCTGGATCGGCGTTGTTGTAGACGGTTGTATTCGTCGTCACCCGAAATCCGCGTGCGACTGCCAGCTTGATCGCTTCAACGGCGACGTCGTAAACACCTTCACGGCAGACGGCAAAGTCATGTTCTTCGCGAGGTCCGTCCAAGTGAATGGAGAACGAAAGATACTTGGAAGGCTTGAATCGATCGATGTGTTTTTCCAGCAGGATCGCGTTCGTACAGAGATAGACGTATTTCTTTCGTGCCACGAGGCCAGCCACGATTTCGTCAATTTGCGGATGCAGCAACGGCTCGCCACCGGGAATCGATACCAGCGGTGCACCACATTCATCGACCGCCTTGAAACATTGTTCGGGAGTCAGATGGCGACGCAGAACATCCGCCGGGTACTGAATCTTACCACAGCCGGCACAGGCCAGATTGCAACGAAAGAGCGGTTCCAGCATCAGCACCAGTGGATAGCGCTTCACACCGCGAAGCCGTTTGCCAAGGACATAACTGGCAACCGTCCACATCTGGGAAATGGGCACACCCATCAATCGTCTCCCCTGAATTCTGTCATCCTGACCAGCCCAGCGTCCCCGGATCCCGAAGCCAATCGTTCACACGAAAAATCACCAAGTCCACTAGCTGCAATAAGAAGCGACGAGAAGCCGCATTCGCGACCGCCACTTCGTCCTTGCATAATGGTGTACCAGTTTTAAGGCTGCCTGTCAGCATCGATGCGGTAACTTCTTGCTGAGAAACCCTTTTCTTTCCGCATCGCATACAATAGTGTGCGGGTTTCCGATGGACAGTAATAAGCATCCCGTGGCAAATGGGCTGTTAGACATCAGCAATGGCCGGTCGTGTCAGATGCCAATCCATGTAGAAGAACTCACTGTGCACCATGTGCACATTCCGTTTCGCAAACGTGTGGAGCATGCTTCACATGCGCGTGTCGATACGGAATCACTCGTTGTCCGCTGCCAATTGTCTGATGGAACGGTCGGCTGGGGTGAAGGTCTGCCACGAGAATACGTCACTGGCGAGACCATCGACGTGGCCTGGAGCATGCTGCATGCGACCGATCTTCCAAGCCAGCTTTCTCGAAGCTGGAATGGAATTGGCGATGCCATCCAGACGCTGGATCAGTTTCAACTGATGCGTCCTGAACCAGACGACCGCGACTGCTTTGGAAACTCTGTCCGGTGCGCCATTGAAATCAGTATCCTGGATGCGGTCTGTCGAGCCGAAAAGCGGCCACTGTCGTCGGTCACTGAGTTACTCCCGGAAACAATGGCGATTCGGTCTCGCAGCGACGTCGCTCGATACGGCGCAGTCTTCACCGCAATGAGCACGTATGCACAAATCAACCGAGCACTGAAGCTTCGATTCTTCGGATTCAGGGGGGCCAAAGTTAAAACGGGTGTTGAAGGCGTTGACGATCAGGCCATGCTCAAGCGATTGAGGTTTCTAGTCGGACGCAACTTTGATCTGCGAATCGATGCTAACGAAGCATGGACCTGTGACAACCTGGAAGCAAAACTCGCCCCATTACTGCCGTTCAGAATCACATCAGTGGAACAGCCTGTTCCACATGAAGAGGTAGATGGACTCGCTCGACTGCGAGGTCGAATCGGTGTCCCGCTGATGCTGGACGAATCTTTGTGCAGTCTGGTCGATGCACGTCGCGCCATCGAACGGGGAACGTGTGATCTGTTCAACATCCGCCTTTCCAAATGCGGCGGATTCTTGAATTCGCTCAGGATTGCCGCTTTGGCGCATCAGGCAGGACTCGGCTATCAGCTTGGATGCCAGGTCGGTGAAACCGGCATCCTGTCAGCCGCTGGTCGCCACTTTGCAACATCCGTCGCAAACATCCGCTATCTGGAAGGAAGCTACGATCGATTCCTGGTCAAAGAACGTCTGACCGTCGAGGATATCACGTTTGGCTACGGAGGACTGGCCCCGGCGCTGAACAACGGTGGCCTGGGTGTCACGATCGACGAAGGTGCGGTCGCCCGAGTCAGCCAGCGCTCCGCGAAGTTTTCGATTGGGTCCGAGGGGACTGCGTCAAAGAGTTCTTGAACGAGCAAGACCGAGCGGGTCCCGTGAACTTGCGTTAACCAGACTTACCCGAGGGCCTCATCCGCTGTCACCAGGCTGCGTGCCACTTCGATCAGTTTCTGATTCTTTTGACTGGCGAGTTTCTGCATCCTGCGGAACGCGTCTTCTTCAGACAATCCGCTTCGCTTCATCAGAATTCCCTTGGCACGTTCGATAATCTTGCGATCTTCCAGTGCCTGCTTCAGAGTTTGCGTTTCACGCCGTAGTTCTTCAAATTGTTCGAATCGGCGGTAAGCGAGTCCGATCGCAGGTTGCAGGTCTGCCTGCTTAATCGGCTTCACCAGGTACGCCATGACATGATCGGCCTCAGCCCGCGACATGAGTTCCGAATCATGGTAGGCCGACACGAGGATCACAGGAACAGGACGCGTTCGATACAGTTCCACAGCAACTTCGATCCCGTCGACTTCCGGCATCTTGATATCAAGAATCACGAGATCGGGATTCGTCTCATGACAGACGGTCACCATCTCGCGGCCATTACTCGCCACACCGACCACATCGTAACCAAGCCTGGGGAGAATGGTCTGATAGTATTCTCGCATGTCGGATTCATCATCAGCGACAGCGATGCGCAAAGTTCGATTCATTTGTCAGAAATTCTTAAGTAATTTAAAACAGGACGTGGACCGCAGGTTCAATACCGTGATCGTACCGGCCCGCTTTTCGAAGTGTCGCATCACCTTGTGCCACAGACAAGTCTGTACAGAACACTCGTTTCGACGAGTTTTGAATTACCATCCTGCTGAATGTTTGCCGGGCTGACGAGGGATCGTCAGAACCAGTTCTGCCCCTGAAGTCGTATCGGAACAGGCAGAAATATTGCCGCCATGTGCATTGATAATCCGCCGGGCGATGGCCAGACCTAAGCCGGTCCCGTGAGTCTTCGTCGTGTAGAACGGGTCAAACATTCGATCCCGCTGTTCGACCGACAGACCTGGACCTTGATCACGAATGGAAATTCTCAAAAACTGTTCTGCCAGAAGCTGCAGTTGCGTACATTGCACAAAGATCTTGCCACCCTGCGGACTGGCATGGATCGCGTTATCAAAGATGTTTCGAAAGACCTGTTCCATCGAATTCGGGTCCACGCAGCAGTTGCAATCCACCAGACAGGTCTCGACCAACTCAATCGACTTCGGTCGATGGCTCGATTCCAGATGAGACCAGGTTTCTCGCCAGATTGATCGCAAGTCACAGGATTTGCGATGTAAATGTATCGGCGATGCATAGCCTCGGACTTCTTCAAACAAATGGAGCAGGTGGTTTTGAGCCTTCTGGATGCGAGTGATCAGGTCACCTGCGCGATCCTGTCCAGCAACTTCCAGCGTGAGCATTTCCAGGCAGGCCTGACTGCGCTGCAGCGCATTGCGGCTTTCGTGAGCCAGTCCTGTCATCATCTGACCAATCGCCGCCAGTCGTTCGGATTGACGGGCCTGATCTTCCGTCTGTTGACGACTGATCACAGCGGCCAGCACATTAGAAATGGATTGCAGAAATGTGGCATCGGCATCTGTAAACACACGAGGATTTCGGAAGTCGACCTGCAGCACGCCGTATGGTCGGACACTCCCCTGGATCGCGATACAGAGACAGGCTCGACTGCCAATCATTTGCTGAAACTTGGAGAATTGATGAGTCGTTTCGGACGATTGGTCCTCGACGACGATCGGCAACGAACTATGGAGAGAGAAGCCCGTACTGGTTGCAGTATCAGCTTCAATCGATTCGATCGCCGCTTCTTCGACTTTCAGTCCGAAAACAGAACTGCGAACCAGACGATCGCCCGTCAAATTCAATTCCCAGACAGACCCGACATCGGCTCGCAAGGTTTCCACCGTCCGCCGACATGCTTCGCCCATCAACTGGCCGACATCGAAATTCAGAAACGCCTTACGACCGAACTCGGCCACTTCTGCCAGCCGCGCAGCCCGTTGTTCGCGAGCAACTGTCTCGGAATGATAGGCCCAGTCGATGATCGCCAGATCCAGGTCCAGGAGTCGATTCAATGCCGGAAAACTATCCAGCAAATCCGTCGGTTCACCCGGCCAGATCTCCTGAAGGCCAGTCATCAGCCCCTGACGCAATCGGGCAAGTGCTGCGTGGGTATACACAGATGGCAGACCGATCTGAACGTGTCGTAATCCCGCCTGCCAATGCCGCCAGACGTAACTGGCGTCATAGTTGCCCGAAAACAATTCACGGAGCCATAGTTTCAGTGTGCGTTTAAGACGCGCGATCTGTTCAGACCCGCTGAAGACTCGAGCAGCGACCGGGTGGTTCTGAATTTCGTGGTAGAAATCCTCAACCAGATCAGGCAACAGTCGCTCGGCAACACCTCGAAGCGCCCGCAACCGACGTGTGTCGTCCTCTTTCCAGCCGACATAGCGCTGCAGCGACTGATAGAGAACGAATAATTCCTCGGGCGATGTCAGCGAGGAATACTGCTGGTCGTAATCCGGCATTTTTTCCTTCGCGCATTCTACTCATTGGATGGGACGTCTGCGGACATTATGGTCGGTCGCAGAAAAAATGCGAACCCGCAGCGAACGATCACGTTTTCAGGAATTGCTGGCTTCGAGCAATCCCGGTTTCACGCGGCTTTGCGAGAAGGTTGCTGAGGTCCAGGAAATGGCAACACCGGCGCGCCACTTTCACCGTCGTCCCTGTTTTCAGGTTCATCCAGAGATTTGCGAAGGTCGCGCGGTAGATTTCCTGACGCGAATTGAAAAACAAAACGCCAGTGCAATCCTAGTCCCGCCAGTACAGCGAGATGCCAGATTTCATGAGGACCGATGATCCCTTCAACCAGTGTGGGTGTCCGGTTTATCAGGACAATGGCGCCGACGGTGTACGACAATCCGGCCATCACGGCTGAACTTACGAATCTCCATCCAAAGCGCTGCCAGATCACGACGGCTGTGATGGCTCCGCCCCATCCAAATACCAGGAAGGAAGCGATTCCAACAAAATTGGGGAGGTGATCGAAATACATCATCCGCAGTGTCATTCCACCGATCGCGGCAATCCAAGCAATCGATAGCGGTAGCCACCGTTCTTTCCCCTCGAACAAGATGATATGGACGGGGGTGATGCACCCTGCGATCAACAGAAAAATGCCCGCAACATCCGCACGAAGCATGAATTCACGCCACGGCCCAGGCCATTGCATGTGGTACAGGGAACTCAGGACAAGCGTCTGCAGAGAAGCATATGCCATCACTCCCAGGCTGGACATCCGCAGAAAGTTACCTCGTCCCCGCAAAACCAACTGAATTCCCATGACCAGAAATAGACAAAACCCCACAGCATGACTGATGGAACTGAATGGTTCACGTATTCCACCGAGAGGAAAAACTGAAATTTCGGACATGATAATGCCTCCGGCATCGCGTCAAACGAGTTCGACGACCGGTTCGAATTGCGGGCTGGAATGCGAGTGGTAAGAGAATTTGTCGATTCCTAAAAGACCAGTTGTCCAAATGCTGGCTCGTGCGCTATCGATGTTGAACAATTCGAAGTCGCAATAGTACTTACGTCATCGCGACCCGAAACGCCGGAACAATTCTGGAATTCGCTCAGTTGACCCGGCTGAAGACCGCTCTTTCCAATTGCGCTAGAACGTGATCGGTTCACTTGCCGTCAGCTTTCTTGGCCAATGATGGTGAAAGTGCGCTGTCCTTCGATCAGATGAAGTCGCCGGTCAATAGGAACATTTTCGAAGTGACTTTTCACGCCTGATGGCCACTGGATCTCCACTCGAAGGCTGCTCGTTCGATCACCGACTCCAATGATGAGCCTCGGCTCGTTACGAGACTGGTATCCATCACCGGCAACTAACTGGTGCTTCGACAGCAGTTCGTTGCCTTCGAAAACGCGTACGATCGTGCCGATTGCATCACGTTCACTTCGAGTCCCCGAAAAGGTCAGCGACAGATGGTGACCGTGCTGTTGTGTCCTGTTGGACAACAAAGCCGCGGGTGAGCCAATGTGAGAAATGGCGATATCATTCAGGCCATCCCTGTTCCAATCCAGTCTTGCAAGTCCCCGGCCAACGTATCTTCCCCCGAAGAAGTCACCGACAGATTCACGAAATGATTCAACGTAGCGACCGCGTCCGGTATTGCGAAAGAATTGTGGCCGCATTGCATAAGGCTTTCCTGCATACGACATGTCGTAAACATGGCCATTTGTCAGGATCAGGTCGAGGCGACCGTCGAGGTCTGCGTCGAGAAACTGAGTACCAAAACCCAGCAAAGCAAAACTCGGCTCTCGCAGTCCCGCTTCCCGGGTCCCATCCTGAAACAGACCAGGCTCTACCTGCAGATAAAGCGTATTGGACTGGTCCGCGTAGTTCGTCACAAACAAATCAAACAAGCCATTCTGATCGGCATCACCGACCGCGATGCCCATGCAGGCTTGAGCCAGACCATCACGATCGTAGGCAACACCGGCAACCACACCTGATTCCTCAAGCCGCGGCAGGACAGGCTCAGTATCAGAGCTGCCCTGAATCCTTTCCGTGGAAGTTGTCTGATTCACTCGGGGTAATCGATTGAAATACAGAAAATTGGGATCGGCATCGTTTGAGATAAACAGATCAAGCTGGCCATCGTCATTCAGATCGGTGGCAACAATCCCTAGACCGCGACCGATTTCGGATTCACTCGTCAGTCCGGCCGCTTGAGAAATATCACGAAACGTCCCTGTACCATCATTCAACCAGAGCCGATCCGCAGCAGCTGAACGTGCCGTCGGACCACACAGCGTATCCTCAGATCCACGCGGACAGAACGGAATCTCGGATGAGTTGATCTCGAGATAATTCACGTCGAAGAGTTCGGGCAAACCGTCGCCATTCAGATCGGCAAACAGGGCACTGGCAGTCCACTCGTTTCCACCGACGCCACTTGTTGCAGTCACATCATCAAATGTTCCATCACCGTTGTTGCGATAAAGCCGATTCGGGCCAACGTTACAAACATACAGATCCGGGAAGCCGTCTTGATCAAAATCTGCGACCGTACATCCCTGGCTGTAGTCAAGATCTCCGAGGCCCGCAGCGAACGTGACATCGATCACAGCCCCAGTTGCGCTCTGCCGGAAAAGGCGATCAGGCGGGGCGTTTGTATCGCGCGACAACGGGATCTGTCGCCCCTGAGTAAAGTAGAGGTCGCATCGATCATCGCGGTCGTAATCCCAGGCAGCGACACCTCCCCCGGTGAACTCAATCAAGTCGACTCCATCTGCACGATTCCGGCTTCCGGCATCGTAAGTGAATTTCAGGCCGACTGCAGAGGAAATGTCCTCAAACCGTGGAACGAAACCGGTGGAATCCCTGGCAATCTGCGGGTGAGAAGTTGTCACAGAGTTATTCGGCTCACCAGATGACGAGGAATTCAGCAGGTCCGTCGGAATAACAGGAAGACCTTCCGGGATCGCTCGTGGCGCAGAAGAGGAAAGCCATGGCTGCAGCTTTTCGGAATTGATTCGAGCCCACTCCAGTTTCGGATTGATTTGCAGTGCGAGGTAACACCAACCCCAGGCTTCATGAGGTCGTCCCAGTGCTGCCGTCAGCTCCATCGCCTGTCGCAGTAAAAACGTCTCACGCGGATGGGCATAGATCCGATCAACCACCAATGCCAGTTGTTGAAGCTTGGCCGCTCGAGCGAGAAACGGTTCTGCCTCGGGTGATCGATTCAACTGGGCCAATACCGACCCTAACTGATAGTTTGCCATCCTGTGATCGGCATCAAGACGGACGGACTTCGCGAAACAACTTGCCGCGAGCAGAAGATTCTTCTGGCGAATCGCCCATGATCCTCGTGCCGCCCAGATTTCAGGGTGATTGGTCAATCCCTTGTTGATCGTGGTCTGCCACCATTCTGAAAATCGATCCGGTTGAAGTTCCAGAATCGCCCAGCCGCGACGTGATTCCGCTTCGGCGGTGGCATCCGGTGTCTGGCAGATCTTCTCCAGCAGCGCGAGCGCCTGTTCGGTTCGTCCTTCGAACAGGTCATACCTTGCTTCGCCCGCATTGATATTCAAGTACTCGGGTCGTCGCTCGAGACAGCGAGCAACCAGTTTTGCATCTTTGACAACGGGTTCACTCGCACCGAGCAGCACCATGTGATGTGCTGTCGGTTGACCTGAACGAACAACCGTCAGCAATAACTGTTGCATCTCCCAGCCTCGCCCTTCGACGCCGAGCAGATAACCCAGTTCACTGGAAGCATCGACATGGACCGGGTTCAACTGAAGGCAACGCAGCCAGTAGTGTTCGGCGAGTTTTGCGTCCCCTTGTTGAAGAGCGATGCGCCCAGCTAACAAAGATGCCGAGACGGCCTCGGGGCTATCGCTCTTGCTGGCGTTATCGAAAGCCGATAGCGCTTCGTCCTGAAGTCCCAGATCGGAAGAGATCAGCCCGAGGATTCGCTGGGCCGCGGCAGATTGAGGATCTCGAGCGACGGCAGACGTCGCGTATTCTCGCGCCAGCTTCAAGTTCTTGCTGACCCGCGCCTGCATGGCTCGCTCAAGCAGCGAATCAACGGATGGCCGGGTCATCAGAAATACGGCCAGAATGATCGCAGATCCGATCAGGCTGCTTGCGATCATCATGGCCAGTTGTGATCGAGATCTCATAGCGGCCAGTACGTCCGGGTCATTTCCTTGTAAGACTCCGGACACCTCGAAAGAAAGCGATGCGAGACGATGTCACAACCTACTTGGCAGGTTGCGCCGGCGCAGCAGATTCCAGATCGAATTTCACCTGGGTCTTTCCACCCGCTTTGACATCCATTTTCAATTCGGTTGCCTTGTTGTACTTATCGGGAAGAATCTGTTCGAACTTATCCACTGTCGTACTCTGTGGATCATCGGGGTAAACCTTCTGTTTGCCAACGAACTTGTCTGAGGTGATCTGTACGAGTTTCGGGCCGGGCTTGATCCGCAATTCAAACTTGCCGTTGACGATTTCGGCTCCCACGCCAGCACCCACGTTGTCGGTGGGAACTACGTTGACTCGCCCTTTCTCAAGGGGTTTTCCGTCAAGATTAACGGTCCCTTGAACGATGTCGCCAACAGGCTTTTCGCCGCTACAACCGCCTGTAACCGCAATAGCGCCTGCCAGGAGCAAGAACAGAATACGTGATTGATTGATCATGATTGCTGCAATCCGAGTCATGAAGTGCAAAGTTGTCAAAGAAACGTGAGTACGAGACCCTGTCCCTTCTTGGAGATACGCGACCAGAGAAGCTCGTTTCCGGCTTCTCTGAATCTCGGACAGTCGCTGGATTTAAAAATCACCGATCGTTTCAGCTCCGCGAGCCGTCGACAAAGCTCGCCAGACGCCTGTATCGATGTTGTTGCTCACGAATCGAACCGCACCATCACACATGCTGACATGGACACCCCCAACGTGTTTGCTGCGGGCAGAAATGATCTGACTGATCACGTCGTTCGCGGTACCACCAACGCTGGTACAGCAGGGAATCCCGCTGTTAGGTCCAGTGAAGCACTGCCGAGCCAGAAACTCGCAGGCGGTCGTGTTCGGAGTGTTGTAGGCCGTGAAAGCACCGCCACCCGCGAGCATTACTTCGGACGTGTAACCCAGCCAGCCATTACCATCGAGAGTCAGGATTTCACCAAACATCATCGTTGTGCTGGTACCGTCGGTGATTCCCGAGAAGTTTGAACCGAATTGAATACCGAATGGAGCTCCACCAAAATTCACGCCGTTATACGGACTCTGGCGCTGTCCACCCCATGTAATGTTCCCGAAGTTCACGACATAGTTGCCACGAATACGAGCCCAGTTGGTGCCTGGTTCGTCGATTTCAATTCCATCCGATGGACAGTTCTCTACGGGAATTCTCGTTGTTGCCATTGGGCTACCCGTCCCGGGCGCACTGTTGTGCCACGAAAATCGGAAATCGATGGTGTTGTACATGTTCGCCTGATCGATGAACGGCAGCAGCATATGCAGCCAGTTATTGTCATCGGCCCAGTCGCCACCACCAGTCCCGGCACGCTTGTTGGGGGGAGCGTCAATCGTACCAGGTGCAAGTCGATTGTAGTTGTCGTGGTAGTTATGCATTGCCAGTGTCAGATTCTTCAGATTGTTTTTGCACTGGGTTCGCCGAGCAGCTTCACGCGCCTGTTGAACGGCGGGCAACAACAATGCGATCAGTACAGCGATGATCGCAATGACCACCAGTAGCTCGATCAGCGTAAAGGCCTTTCGGCGCGGAATTCTCGACGGAATTCGGTACAACATGAAATGTTCCTAAAACACGTTCTGGGGATAAAAATCAGATCGACCGTCGCGCCAATGAAGTTTCAGCGCGGATTAAGAAATTGCTTTCGGAATTCAAGTCTGAATAAGGGCAGGCTGTGAATTGCAGGCTCAAGGTGAGCCGTAGGCTATTGTGGAATTCCGAATGGTAGTGGATTTTGGATAGTTTGGAGAATTGTGTCAATCCACGAGTCGCATCCCAGCGACTTGAGATAGCCTGTCCTGAGAAACCTGAAGATAACCTTTGTATCGCTTCGAATGAACAAATCCAGAGTCGAATGCGAGTCAACCTCCAGCATCGGAACATGGGTTTGACGCTGAAGTACGATGCCCACGGGACTCACTGAAATTGAATGCGATCGAATTCGGCTCAAGCGATCCGGTCGCGAACGATCTTTTCAAGATGGGCAGCAACTTCTTCGAGCGACATTGGCGTCGTATCGATGATCACGGCGTCGGCGGCAGGCTTTAAGGGTGAACAGGCGCGAGTTTCATCGCGTTCATCGCGCAGTTCCTGCTGTGCTAGAAGTTCTTCCAGCGAAACGTCTTCGCCCTTTTCCAGCAATTCCCGCTGCCGTCGACGAGCTCGCTCTTCGGCCGATGCCGTCAGAAAGAACTTGCATTCCGCCTTCTCAAACACGACGGTTCCCTGGTCTCGCCCTTCTGTGACAAGACTGACACCTCGCGCTGCCGCACGCTGCAGTTCCACCAGTTGCCGTCGTACAACTTCATTGGCAGCAACCACTGATGCGAATTGTGTCACCTGCTGACCACGAATGGCCTCAGTGACATCACATCCATCCAAAATCAGCCGGTTATTAGCAAAGACAATTTCCAGCGTTGCCGGAACATGTCCAACTGCCTGCACATCATTCAGATCGATGCCCCGCTGCAGGCAGGCATAAGCGACCGCTCGATACATCGCACCGGTATTCAGGAACTCAAACCCGAGGCGGCTGGCGAGGATGCGGGCCACGGTACTTTTTCCAGTCCCTGCGGGTCCGTCGATGGTCACTATCATGGAACTACAAATCTTTTCGATGGACGATCAGTTTTAAACAGAAGGTCATTCTGGGAAATGTGGTAACAACCGGTCAAGCCTTTGACCTGGCTGCCAGATAATCAGGGTGGTCACGGGAAGCCGTCCATGCATGGCACTCGGCGGGCCGTCACTACTCTATCAAACGGGCTGAGGACTGTGATGGATGGCGACGCTGACAGTCCCACATTGTTGCAGGACGCAATCAAGCCACGATTGTTGCGAATGAGATCGTCGTTTGGATTAACTTCCGAGTAGACGTCGCAATTCGTCGAACCGGTCCTGCAGTTCGCGGAAATCGGAACGGACAGAAGCGAGTTCATCCTTCAGTTCACGGACCTGTGTTTCCAGGCCTGACAGGCGTTCGTTTGCAGCAGCGTCTGGGGCAACCGATGGAGCGGCATACTGCGTGTGAACCGCTCGAGGGGCAGAAACCGGCGATTCCTCTTCAGTCTCGTCGGCCAGCATGGCCATCTGATCGTGGTTTTCGCCCGACGGATACAGGTTATGGTCGACTTCAACCCCGCGACGTTCCAGGCGTCCATTGGCTTGGACAATCCCAAGATCCAGCAGGCCTTGCAGGGCCGTCCGCAGAGTTTCCTGAGTGTCGATGGCCACCATGCGGCTGGCTCGAGTTCTCAACTCGCCCAATTGCTGACGTCCTCGCAAAAGCAGTTCGGTCATGATTGCCAGTTGAGGTTCCGTCAATTTGGTCTTATGACGCATGTAGTGGCGATAGCGTTCTGTCCGTCCCCCTTCGGTGTGCAGACAGCCAACGAAACCAATCTGCTGCAGTTGAGTCAGCGTGTCAGCGACGTCATCTTCAGAATAGTTGGAAACGGGGTCTCGATTGTTCTTCTGATTGCAACCGGTGGTGATCGCTTTCAACGTCATCGGATACTGGTCAGGAACGGTAAAGGCCTTTTCCAGCAGGACTCCCAGAACTCGCCGTTGTTTACGTGACAGTTCCTTCAGGGGGATCATTTCAGACGAGGATTCAGACACAAGATTCTCCGGAGAATCAACAGATGACGGTAGATCACATTCGACAGACAGGAAATTGTCGAATCAATGGTTCACAGCTCGCAATTGTCGGCGAGTGATCTGCCGTTCGTCAACCGCTGTCGTTTCAATCGCGTCGATGTCGATCGGATCGAACGGATCCACAGAGAGAATGTGGTCTTGACCCGCCGACGGAGCATCCGAGGGGATGACCTTCCGAGTGGCTGTTCGTTCTCGCAACGAAGGCTGTTCGTCATCGAGGGCCTCTTCCAAAGGATGGCGTTTGACATCCCGACGGACTTGAGTCACCCGGCGTGGTGCAGTGGTCTCTTCGTCCATCAGCGGATGGGCTTTTGCTGGGGTCGACACGAGATTTGCAGGTTCGTCATCATCGAGAACATGCCGCTGTGGCGCGGCGACCTGTTTGATCTTCCGTCTGATCGAATCCGTCGAAGCCGATGGCTCGACGTTGTCGGGTTCCGCATCTTCAATCGGTGCCGGTTTCAGGACGGACGATTTCAATTTGCTCCGCTGAGGTTCCTCGATCACATCTTCGAGGCGACGTGGTGGTGGAGCAGCAACAGGCTTGGATGCGGCGGCTTGCTTCTCAGGCAAAGCCTGGCTTCGCTGTTGTTCTCGCAGTTCTTTTACCATTTGCTCAAGCTGAGCGATTTTTGAGTCATTGCTGGTCAAAGGACGAGGCTGCTCTTCGTATCCCGCCAATTGAATTTCGTTACCAGATTCAGTTGCTGGTGACTCAACCGCTCCGTTGGGATTAAGCGAGATCGTCGTTGTCCGGCGACGCTTATTGACCGAAGTCAGGTCTTCTGCGGTTGCGGCTTCAACACGCGAATCAGCTTCAGACTTCTTCGAGACGGGTTTGGTACTTCCGTGGAAGCTGATCAGTTCGATCGACGCCATTTCGGAAAAGACTGCGGGGCCTTGTTTCGGGGTCAGTCGAAGTCGTAAAGCACAGGTTGCTTCGTACGTCCCTTGCCGCATGTATGGAATGAAGACATTGTAGGCCGGGCCAAGAGTTCCATAGTTGTAATGCTGTGCCCAGGCTCCACTGTCGAAGTCAAACTTGTGCAGAGGTTCCGACTGTTCTTCAACCGTTCCCTGGTTGTCGAACAAGTAGATGCGAACATCACCTTCGGCAGAAACAGGAAGCGAGGAACTGTTCAGAAACAGGATCTGGCCAGCGAATCCATGACACGGATTGCCCTTGGGATCACGTCCTTCGGCCGGTTCCCAGAGACAGACAACTTTGGTCACGGGATTTCGCGCCGTCGCCTTACGCGAACGAAGATCGACATGCGGGAAGTGTAATGTCGCGCACCCCACTGTGGACAGCAACAGCCAGCATCCAAGCAGTCGCGTGAGGGGTCGAGTGACAGGCGACATGGAAGAATCTCCAAAATTGCGGTCGTAATTCATTCGTACAGACCCATCGAGAAAGCCTCGACGGGTCTGGCGTTTGGTGTGCTGCTTCAAGGCTCAGAAATCTGATTGGTCATCAGCGACCCAGGACCTGGATCAATCCTTCTCCAGTTTCCTGGGCTTCTTCGTAAACAGGCCGGTCTTTGGCTTGGCCTCGCCTTTGGCCTGTTCCACTTTGGAGTTTGCTGAGGCATCTTCTTCGGTGTACTTAATCCGGGCAGAGACAGGGCTGAACGCGGGGTCTCGCATCGTCGAAGTTGACGGATCTGGCGTCGGTGGCGGTGGTGTATTCCGATTAGTGTCCGCGTCTGGCACTGGAGCCGGCGGGACATTTTGCGGTGTGTTCGAGTCGTTGAAGATGTCTTCAGGACATGGAAGAGCTCGCAACGGACCGTGCAGTTCTTCCGCTTCGCCTTCGATCACGTGCATCCGTCCCAGTTCCACATCCTTGATGGTTTCTTCGTCGAGCGGTCCGCTGATGACTCGTGGGGTCAGGAAGACCAGCAGTTCCACTCGGCGGGTCGATCGTGAATCGAATCGGAACAGATGGCCGAGCAACGGGATTTCAGACAGGAACGGTGCCTTGTTCGTGAACGCTTCGTCGCGGGTGTTGATCAAACCACCGATGACGACGGTATTTCCGGTTGGAACACTGATTGTCGTTTGCAGGCGGCTGATGTCCAGGATCGGTGACGAAACGGTCTTGCCCGTCGCATCGGTGGACAAAGGAACCCCTTGCTGACGGTATTGACTGCGCTGAGCATAGAGCATCATGACAACGTTGCCATCTGCAGTAATACGTGGCATCACCTGCAGTTGAACACCAGCATCCTTCTGGGTCACCGTCGGAGTGTTCACCCCTGTGGTTCCGTTGGCGGTAAAGCCGGTCACGATCGGGATGTTCTGACCACTGAAGATTTCGGCCATCTGGTTGTCGAGTGCACGAATCTGTGGACGGCTGAGCACGGTGATCTTGCGATGTGCCGACAAGGCACGAATCAGGACGTTAACAGCATCAGACCCGGCTGACAGTACCAGACCACCAAATCCCAGGTCCGAATTGACGCGACCGAGCGAGAAGTTCGTCAGGCTTTGTGCAGCAATTGTCGCAGGATTACTGGCGTCATTCGAAACGTTGTTCCCAAGGGGAATCGCGGGATTATTGAAGTTGAAACCGGGTGTACCGTCGAGCGACAGCAGTTTGTTCGTCGACACAGTACTCGTTTGAGTCTGTGACGTCGTCGTGCTGAACTGCTGCAGGTTGCTCACCGGGCTGCGTTTGAACATCGTCGGATCCTGGAAGCCAAGTTCAATCCCGAACTCGTCTGTGTTCTGCAGTTCGACTTCCACCAGCAGAGCCTGAATGATGACCTGGCGTGGAGCAGCGTCCAGCTTCAGGATCATGCTTTCGATGTTCTTGAAGTAACGTGGAGTGGCACTGAGCAGCAGGCTGTTGTTGGTTGTATCAGGGACGACCACAACTTCCTTTTCCATCTGTTCAACCGAACTCATCAGGTTCGGATCTGCCTGAGCAATGTCACGCTGAGATTGATAGAACTGCGCGACCGACTGAGAAATCAACGTTGCCTGGCTGTTCTGCAGTCGGATGACGACGTTTTGTCGAGCTCGCAGATCGCTCTCGTCCAGTCTCAACAGGATGGCTTCAACGACCCCCAGTGCTTCGCGGGCACCAACAGCGATCACGCTGTTCGTTCTTTTGTCGACCGAGAACTTCAAGGGAACGAGGCTGCTGCTGGAATCCGCGGCACCTTCGAGAGCGATCCCCAGATTCTGCCGCTGATTTGCTCCCTGCCCTTGCCCCTGCTGCTGGTTGTTGAATAAGACATTCAACTGCTGCACCATCAGTTCAGCATCGGCGTTGGCAAGCGTGAAGACTTTGATTTCCGAGACCGTTGTCGTCGGTCGGTCCAGTTGCTTGATCAGTTCTTCGATCAGAGACATGCTCTTCTCGGAAGCGGAAACGACCAGGCTGTTCACTCGAGAATCCGGAGTGATCCGGATATCAGCGAGGATTCCCGAACGAATCTTGTCACCGTTTCCACCCGAACTGAAAATCTGCAATACGGCAGAGCGGACGTTCTTGAACTTTTCATCGATCTGGGCAGTACCAAGTCCCTGAAGAGCTCCTTGTTGGCCGCCGCCTGTTGCCGGTGTCGGTGGAGCGATAACACTCTGGATGGCCGCGTTCATGACTGCAGCCAGTTCGGTTGCCAAGGCGTTCTTCAACGGGAAGATGCGCAACTGATTGACGGTTCCAGTTTCATCCCGGTCAATCTTGCGGATCAGAGCGGTGACTTCATCGAGATCACGAGGTCGTGCCCGGACAATGACCGAGTTGGTGCGGGCATCCGGGGTCACCAGGACTTTGGCACCCAGATTCACTCGTTCTGCATAGAACTGAATGATCATGTCGGCCACTTCCTGGGCCACCGCATTCTTCAGGCGGAACACCTGGAATTCGGTCTGTGGATCGACTGGACTGTCCAGTTCTTCTGCAAGTTCAAGAATCGCTTTCAGGTCTGCTTCCGGAGCAACGATCAGCAGCGAGTTTGGCTTATTGATCGGCAGGATCGCGGCACTCTGACGCGGCTGGGTTGCTTTTCCTGGAAACTTGGTCAATCGCTCATAGACGGTTGTTAAGAGATCCGCGAGAGATTCTGAATCGACGTTTTTCAGGTACAGCAGGTGAACTTTCGGTGCGGTCGCTTCGCTGAGCTTTTCCAGCTCACGGATGACCTTCATGACCTGTTCGACGTCTTTTTGATTTCCACGCAAAATCAGCACACCGAGGTCGTCAACAGCTTCGATGTTGACTTCACCCTTCAGGCTTCCGAGTACGTCACCCAAGGCGGGGGGTACGTTAGGTAGACCGGCTCGAGGAGCACCACGTTCATCGAGTTGTGCGACCGCGTCTCCGTCGACATTCCACTTCGGTCCCTTGGCCGAGACATCTGTCCCCCGAGCTGCTCGAAGCTTTTCAATCTCTTCGGGCAACTGATGTGCAATCTGGCAGACATACTTGGAACTGGAGGTCAGTTGAACAGGTGCCTCATCATCCAGCGGACGATCAAGAACGCGCAGTAGCTTCAGCACTGCCTGAGTATCTCGCGGGACTCCGTCGATCAGCAGTTCTTCGTTCGCTTCATCAATGGCGATCGTGATCGATGAAACAACTTGTTTTGTTCCCGTCGCGGATTCGGCGGATTCATCAGCGGCAACGGCCGTCGTGATCTTGAATGCCGGTAGCTGATTGCGGCCTGCTGAAATCAGTTGGGAACGCGACTTCATTGTCTTGTGGACTTGTCGCGACAGATCGACAACGTTTCGATGTCGAGGGCGGAAAACGACTTTGGAGGCATCATCATCGGCCAACTGTTCTGGAGGACTGAATTCAGGAGCATCTTCGTGAGCTACGGGACGAACGGAGCGTGATCCCGCCGACGATACATTTGCAGTTGCGGTCTGTTTTGCGGTCGATGGCTGCTTCGTTCCCGTCGATTTCTCGTCCGGGCGACGGGTGATGGAATCAACTCGCTGGACGAATGGTGAACTGTTGTCCGTTGGTGTTTCGGCGGCGGGTTCGTCGTGCTTGGCGGGAAGGACTGCAGCCTGATAACGGGGACGCTGCGATGGCAGATCCAGCAGGATCAGGAAGTCTCCCTTTTCGATCAACCGGAACCCTAATGGTTCGATGTCCTTGTTCAGGATTCGAACGGCATCGTGACGGTTGTATTTGTTGGAATCACGCCGCGTATAACGTCCCTTGGGGACTCGATCCATCACAAGTTGAGACTGTGACTGTTTGGCGAGATCCTTAATGACCTTCTCCCACGTGGCGCTGACGTGGTTCAGTTTTACGGAAGGAAGTTCGGCTTCGGGCGAAGTGCCGATCGCTGACGGACCTGCGGAAATCGGCTCTTCGACCTTAGACTGCGACTTTGGCGATGCTTCCGTGTCGCTTTTCGAGCTCTTTGTTGCAGCCGATGCCAATGGAGGTAACTGGGTATCAAACCCTCCTCCCAGGGTCCACAGGAAGACCGACGATGCCGTCGCCAGTGACAGGCTGTGAATCGCCAGCGACATCGGCCGAAAGGCAAGTCGTCGCGATTTGGGGCTTTGCTGATTCATTCTTTGCCGATTCCAGGAGGTGATCGAGCGGGCCGCGAATCGCCGGAAATATCTGCGCAATCGCGTCAGTCGATGCTATCGTCAAAGTCAACGCCACCCCTTTACGGCAAAATCGTTACATTCAGCCCAAATTAAGATCTGCCCCGCAATTCCTGCCGAAACAGAGTCGATTCTTAAGACACAGCGTCTGGTCCAGTAGTTTTTGCCGGTGGCAAAACGACAAAGGGCAGACGAAATGACTCGCCTGCCCTTCAGAAGATGGTCTGCGTTAACAATGTAATACCGGTTATTTCGTTCCCGTGATTTCAGGAGGAACGATTCGGCCCTTAACCTTAAACGTCACCGGCTGCGGTCGTCCTTCGACGATGATGGCAAATTCTTCGTCAAACATCCCCGGTTCGGATGGCGGCGTAAGAGTCAGCGTCAGCATCTGCAGCGGTGCAACCGCTTCCGGCACCTTGATCTTGATGGCATCTGTCAGCGCGACTGTGGTGTTCGCAGGGGTGGTGTTAGCCGTAGCATCGTCCAAGGCTGGCTTGGCTCGAACTTCCCGTGTCACACGGTCAACTTTTTCGATCTTGAATGGCTTCTTACCACGAACGATGACCGACATGGTCTTGGTGGTTCCGGGAGTGACAGGCCCGAACTGGGCATCGGTGACCACGATGTCGGATTCGACTTTTGCATCAACAGGAATCGAAATCGGGGATTCACCCTGCTCGTTCGTCGTCAGTACCAGTTGGTCTCGTAGAACACCGAGCGGGGCGTTGGCGTCGATCTGAACAACAACTTCGAACGTAGCGGATCCACCCGAGCGGCTGGTTTCCGAGACCTTGGCAGTCAGGTGTGGATTGCTGACCTTGGCTGAAACAATATTCCAGCCGGGTCGCCCACCGATGTAACTCACGGTGATTTTCTGCAGATAGCTTTTTCCCAGATCGATCGGGCCAAATCCGACATAGCTCGGGCGAACTTCGAAGTCGCTACGGATCCGGCCTTGAACGGGAATTGTGACCGTCGATGCAGAACCTTTGGTCGGTTCGTACAGAGAAATGATCGCTCGAACGTTTTTGTCCCCGGCGTGGCCGATCGTGTCGAGGCGAATCGTCAATTCGCGTTCTTGGCGTGACGCAATGGAGATGGGCAGCTTGTCTTGCCAGGAAATACAGCCACAGGAGGTCGACAGATTGGAAATCTGAATCTCTTCCAGAAACGGGTTCGTGACCTTGATCTTGAAGGTCGTGTCCGAGAGTCGTGCTACGGAACCGAACCGGATTTCGGTTCGGTCGAGCATTTTGGCTCCCCATTCTTGAGCAACGCCCGGAAGTGCCGAGCAGACGACAACGACCAACGGGGCCAGAATTCGGACAGCAGAAGGGACCGGCATGATTGTTCCTTGGGAACGTCGAGGGGGGAGGTTCGGTTGAGACGACCGGAACGAAACGAATGAATTCCTCCTGAACTCAACTCATTGCCGTGATCAAGGCACGGTTTTTGACGCGTTTTGAAGTCGCCACTGACATTATGCGCGTTACACGTGGATGTCAAACAGATTCCTTCATCATCCACAATTACCGGGCTGATTTTGGACAGATCACCCCCGGAGTCTGCCACTTCGCACTTTCTTTTCCAGCCCGCAAACTCAACGTCGCTTGAGCAGTTGGAAGCCAACGAAGCGGCTTTGAGCGCCGGAAAGTTGATGTACCCCGTCTCATCGAAATGAACGAACGGCCCTTCAGGCCTCATAAAAACTTTGATGGGATCGATTCCAGGGCCGAAGGGCCCTGGCTGGGTGAACTGCTGGCCCCTTGGGCCTCAGAAAACGGTTAACATGCAAATGGTTCCCGGCCCGAAGAGCCACTCGTCCCACTATACTTCCTGCCCTACCCCAACCGCCCCCGGACGTGATCAACGATGTCCTTGACCGGAACCCGGATCTGTTCCAGCGTATCGCGATCACGGATGGTCACGGTGTCTGACACTGCCGTTTCACTATCGATGGTGACGCAGAACGGGGTTCCAATCTCGTCCATTCGGCGGTAGCGACGTCCGATCGCCGCCTGCTGATCGTATTGAACGGCAATCCCGGCTCGTTTGAAGGCTCGGTAAATCTCTGCGGCCTTTTCCGGCATTCCGTCCTTCTTGATCAACGGGAAGACGGCAACCTTGATTGGTGCCAGTCGAGGATGCAGTCTCAGAACCAGACGCTCCTGCATCACACCCTTTTCGTCAGGCTGCTGATCTTCGTGATAGGCTTCGCACAGGAATGCCAGGGTGGCCCGGTCGCAACCTGCTGCCGGTTCAATCACGTGTGGCACATATCGTTCGCGAGACTGGTCGTCGAAGTAGCTCAGATCCTTTCCACTGCCAGGATGGCGTGGCTTTCCGTCGGCCCCCAGTTCCACAACCAGCTCGCCGTCCTTCTTGCAGAGCTTTCCTTCGGAATGGGAACGCAGGTCGAAGTCGCCGCGGTGCGCGACCCCTTCCAGTTCACCATAGGAACCTGGTTCGAGGAACGGGAAGGCGTATTCCAGGTCGGCAGTACCAACCGAGTAGTGAGCCAGTTCCTCTTTCGCATGCTCACGCAGAATCAGGTTCGACTTCGAGATCCCGTGGGTGATGTACCAGTTGTATCGTCGGTCACGCCAGTATTGGTACCAGGCGAGTGACTGCGACGGATGGCAGAAGAATTCCATTTCCATCTGCTCGAACTCACGCGAACGGAACGTAAAGTTTCGCGGAGTGATCTCGTTGCGGAAGCTCTTGCCGATCTGGGCCACTCCGAACGGAATCTTCACTCGGCTGGAATCACAGATGTTCTTGAAATTCACGAACATCCCTTGAGCCGTTTCCGGTCGCAGGAACGCGGCATCTTCTTCCGTACCCAGTGCCCCCAACGTGGTCTTGAACATCAGGTTGAATTCACGAGGAGCCGTCAACTGGCATTTGTCATGCTCACCTGGTGCCTTGGAAGGTTTCAGCGGACACTGGCTGGTTGGAACATGGTCCTGACGAAAGCGAGCCTTACATTCGCGGCAGTCGACCATCATGTCACAGAACAGGTCAAAGTGTCCCGAGACCTTCCAGACCTGAGGATGCATGATGATCGATGTTTCAACACCGACCATATCGAAGCTGGAAGGAGCACCCGGTGGAGCCGAAATCTCGTCGTGCTCGATGATCATGTCGGACCACCAGGCCTGTCGGACATTCCGTTTCAACTCAACACCCAGCGGACCGTAATCCCAGAAACCATTCTGCCCGCCGTAGATTTCGGACGACTGGAAAATGAATCCTCGCCGCTTGGCGAGTGCCACGATCTTGTCCATACGGTTTTCAACGGCCATGCCAAAATGCCTTTCTCAGGGAATCAACTCGCTTCGGTTATTCAGTGTCTGGATATTTCAATCGATTTCGTGGCGACATTGTACTCAGGAACAATCTCAAACAAATCGTGCGTCCCCGCCAGATCGATCTGCTTCTCGAATCCAAGCCGCATGCAGTTCCGCCCCCCGAACCCCGACCGCATCGCTTTTCCGAACGATTCGGCCGTCGCAGACTTCTGACGATACAGGGACAACGCCAGTTGCAATTGATCGTCTGTCCACAGATCGGGGTTTTGCTCGCTGGCCAGCATCCGATCCACAATCGCACCGGCGCAAAGCGAGTCCTCGATTGTGATCGATCCTTTGGTTCCCGCACAGACCAGATGGACAGGTCGCGGATCTTTTTGCAGTTGATCGACAACTCCCTGCAAATTGACAAACGAACCGATCAGAACTCGATCTGCCCCCGCAGCACGCAGAAGAGCACGTGTTCCATTGGAGGTTGTGAATACGATCGTCTTCCCGGCAACGGCCGCCGGGGTATAGGCCAGCGGGTTGTTGTCGAAGTGAAATCCTTCGATCAGCACCCCTTCTCTCTCGCCACCCAGTCGAACCTCATCTGGGTTAAGACTGCGAGCGATCTGGCGGGCTTCTTCGACTTCACCACAGGGAAGAATACGACTGGCTCCATGGGCCAGCGCGTGAGTGATCGTTGTCGAAGCTCGCAGCACGTCGATAATGACGGCCACACCGCCTCGAACGTCCGCCGGCTCGAACAACGTCGGCAGCAAATGGACTTTAACCTCGCGTTTCATGCTGCGAATAATAGAGAAATGAGCTGCTGACTGCCAGTAGACGATCTGCCCACCGCGCAGGCTGTCAATCTCGACTCCCTCCGAGTAGAAGTGGGCAGTGTAAGTGGACGACCATCGTTCCCGATCCCGCACGAAGCCGCGCCGAGTCCTGTAAGCCCTGCTAAGGAACTGTTCCCATGAAAACCTGTGAACTTCAGGCGACTGGAAACCTCAACGGACTGGTGATCGTCGATCGACCGTATCCCGACCCAGGTCCCGGTCAGATCGTCGTCAAGGTGCGAGCCGTTTCCCTCAATTATCGGGATCTGCTGGTTGCCAATGGAATGTATGGCAGGGTCGCGTTACCACTCGTTCCCGTCTCTGACGGCGCAGGCGAAGTGATGGTGGTTGGGGACGGGGTAACTCGCTGGAAAACCGGTGATCGTGTCGCCGCGACATTCTTTCCCGACTGGATTGCTGGTGAAATGTCCGCCGAGAGGACTCGCTCAGCTCGTGGCGCAGGCACAACGCCCGGCATGCTCAGCGAATTCGTTGTTGTCTCAGAGCAAAGTGTCGTCGCTATTCCATCGCATCTCTCTTTCGAAGAGGCAGCAACCCTGCCTTGCGCAGCTTTGACGGCGTGGAATGCACTGATTGAACAGGGACAGGTCCATGCGGGACAGACGGTTGTCTTGCTGGGGACAGGGGGCGTTTCATTGTTCGGGTTGCAGTTCGCCAGAATGCATGGGGCGCGCACGATTATCACTTCCAGCAGCGATGACAAACTGGCCAAAGCCCGGAAACTGGGTGCCGACGAAACCATCAACTACAAGACCTTTCCCAACTGGGAAGAGAAGGTCCACGAGCTGACGGGGGGACTTGGAGCCGACCATGTGATCGAAGTCGGGGGAGCCGGAACGTTTGCCAAGTCACTTCGGGCAACGCGATCCGGTGGAAACATCGCTCTGATTGGCGTCCTGGCAGGCGTTGCCGCCGAATTGAAAGTGACCGACATCCTGATGAGGGGACTGCGAGTTCAGGGGATCTACGTCGGTAGTAGAGACATGTTCGAGACAATGAACAGGGCGATCAGTCAACATGGACTGAAACCCGTGATCGATCTGGTCTTCCCGTTTGACCAGGTTCATAAGGCGTATGAGTACCTGCACAGTGGCCAGCACTTCGGCAAGGTCGTGATTCAGGTCGGCTGATGTTTTCAGATGCGACTCGCACACACGGCACAGCCCCGGGCGACATGGTCACTCGGGGCTGCATTGAGTTCATCAGGCGATCAAAGTCGTCAGTTCGGAGTTTCTGCGAGCTTCAGCAGATCGACGCCGAATTCGATTCGTAGCTTTGCTCCGCTGGTAACGGGAACGACTTCGACATTCAACTTGTCACCGGGCTTGCCAGCAACACCCTTGGCTCGTTCAATAAGGCCGTCATCATCCTTTTCCATGAGCAGCACAAGTGCGGCAGGCTTCACCTGGAATGAAATCGGAGCCTGAGGTGTCTTCGGCGTTGCCGGTTTTGCTGTCTGATCGAGGGCCTTCTTCAACCCCTTGAGGTTTCCACCCCCCATTGCCATCCAGACGCTGTCTGCACGAACCGCCAGGTGAGCGTCACTCTTGCCAAACAGCTTTTCATTCTCTTCGTTGGCTTCAGGAGTGACAGCATGAATCCGTGCTCCGGCATGTTTGTCGGCATCGAACTTCACTGTTCCCAAGTCTGGATTGTTTTTCGACAACTTGACGGCGTCATCGATCAGCTTGGAAACTTCATCTCCCTTTGCAACGGACATCCCACCGATCATCTGAACCGTGTCATCGGTCCCCTTTTCGAGCACGATCCCGGAATGCATGGTGCCTGATTTTACCGTGGCTGTGATGACACCAAACATGCGCTCCAGCAGTTTTTTGGCCGCCGCACGTTCATCATCATTTTTCAGTTTTTCGTTGTCATCAATTTCTTCGTTGGCCTTCTCCTGGGCCGCTTTCATGATGGCATCGAATCCTTCGCCAATCCCCGTCGTCGGGTACGAAACAACCATCCGGAAAGGTGCCGTGTCGGATCCGATTCCGCCGAAGACAGGCTGAGTCTTGCCGAAAGCAGTCAGCGACTTTGCCATGGTTGTTCCGGTCTTGCCGGTCACGGAGAAATCGAGAGCCCCCAGTCGCGTCTTTTCGTCAACGTCGAACCCAAGAGTCACGCGATCACCATCGTTGACGAAGGATTTGACACTGCCGAGCATCCCTTCAAAAACTGAGTCCCGAATTTCCTTTTCGCCTTCCCCAGGCTCGGGTCCGTTTTCCAATGACTGTCGAGCACTCGCTTCGAATTGAGCCAGGAACACATTCTTCAGTTCCTCAGGCAGACTGCTGATGCTCGCTTCAAGCGCAACATCGTATTTCGCGTTGACGATTTTTGTGGGGTCGGCAAGCTTCGTCAGTGTGCTGGCATCGTTACTGATAAAGCAGTACTTGCCTGTGACTTTCGCGAACAGCTTGGTGCCGTTCACCGTCATCGTCCATTGACCTTTCGAATCTTTGAAGTCTGGAGTCAGATCCGTCAACAATCCCTTCAGATCATCCGCGTCAGTGATCGGAAGAAACACAACCGGCATCCCCGCGCCAGTCGCATTCCAGTACAGGCCGAGTGGTTTTGTCTGATCGATCCCGGCCAGGCCTTTACCACCCGTGAAGCCATTAATAGCGTCTTGAATTCCCTCTTTCGCACCTTCCTGACCCGCTTCATTCGCCAGGAATTCCGCATCGTCAATCAGCGGTGCAATCCCGCGGATTGAAAGAACAACTGTCGGCTGCTGGGCCTGTACCATTGAAACCATCAACGCTGCGACCAGCACCGCAGACGTCATTCGCCACCCCATCGACCTGTTCATGACCAACATCCTCATCGTTTCTGGAACTCCATGACCACACGCACGAACTGCGGCATGATAGGCGCGATGAAGGCAAACGCGAAGGGAACGCGAACCAAAAATTCACGTTCGGTACGGATGCCCGAATTTTCAGGGGGCATTAGTAATCGAATCTGGTAGTCTCGCCACCTTCCCATCACGATCGACGCATGCGAGCGTACTGCTGGCTGAGGCGAGAAGCTGATCACCACGCAACAGCCGGTAGCTATGTTCAATCTTCACAGCCGAGACGTTTTCGACGCGAGTCACCAATGTCAGCAGGTCGTCGTATCGGGCTGGGGAGTGATAACTGCACTGCAGCCTTACCACGACGAGAAACAGGCCTGCTTCTTCAATTTCGCGGTAATTTCCCCCCTGAGCCCGCAACATTTCGGTTCGGCCCTGTTCGAAATAATTGAAAAACTGCGAATGATGCAGGCACCCCATGGCATCCGTTTCACAGTACCTGACCCGAATCTGAATCGAAAACTCGTTTGACATATTCTCTTCCAAATTGTTCTGGCAACGCGATTTACTTCGCGTTAGCATTTGTAGCAGTCGTACAAAGGTTCCGTCATGCGTATCGCACTTCGTGTTGCTCTTACCGCCGCGGCGATTGTATTGGGATCATCACCGATCCTGCACGCTCAGATTACCGTCCAGCAGCCCGTCGTGCGAAGCACCAGCGTCGGTACCACTGTTTCCGTCCCTGATCGTGGAACAGTCCTACTTGGCGGCGTCACCTCAGCCGAAGCGTCGCGACAGACATACGGACCATTACGGACGGGGACCAGCCGGGGATACTCGTTGTCCGCAGGTTCCGTTTCAGCCAGCGTCCGCATCATCGATCTGCAAGCGATGGATGAAGCGATCCTGAATTCCGTCCCTGATTCCCCGACAGTCCGTTCCTATCCTGTGTCAAGAATGGAACGTCAAAACCCAACAGTCCCTGCAGAAGTCGCGTCAATTGACAAAGCCGCCCGATTCGAACGAATGGCGCAACAGGCCGAGGCCCAGGGAAAAGCTGGTGTTGCAAAACTTCACTGGCAGATGGCAGCTCGCCATGGTTCAACGCTCGCTCGCGAAAAAACCATTGCAGAGAAAGCCCGCTAAAGGTTCCTTTCTTAGAGCGCATTCCGTTTCAGTGTGGCGTCCCGCGGACATGAGACTGCAGCAGCCAACGCGCGCTTCACGGTGTGCCGGAGTTCGAGGCGATGTTCCCGAAACCCGAGAAGAAGTAGAAACGCAGAGGCTGCGGTGATCGCTGAGAGAAAGCAGGAGAAGGAATTGGGTTGGGGTTCTCTCTTTCTTCCTCGGCGTCCTCATCGCTCTCTGCGTTTCAAACTCTTTGCATTACCAATTGACGCACCCTTCACGGCGACAACTATCTTAACCCATGTTTCGACGCGACACGGAAGTGCGACCCGCACTAGCCATGAATCGCAGCCAGGCCGGTTTCCAGATCGCGCTGCAGGTCCCCTGGATCTTCCAATCCGATCGACAGACGGACCAGTCCGTCGCCGATGCCGTACTCGGCCCGTTCGGCGGCCGTCATGAACTTGTGTGACGTCCCCGCAGGATATGAAACGGTTGTGCGGGCATCAGCCAGCGTTGGTGAAAACGGAATCACGTGCGCCAGTGCGCGAAACAGGGAATCGACAGCCGGACGACCTCCCGCGAGATCGAATGCCAGCATCCCGCCACACCCGCGCGGCAGAATTCGTCTGGCCAGGTTGTGATCGGGATGATCTTCCAGCCCGGGATAGAACACATTCGTGACTTGAGGATGCGACTTCAGGAAGCGAGCGATCTTCAAAGCTGTTGCACAGACACGTTCCATCCGCAGTGGCAAGGTCCGCAGACCGCGTGAAGCCAGCCAGCTTTCAAATGGATTTGCATTCACTCCATAAAGACTCGACATCGCCCGAATCTTCCGAATCAGACTCGACGGACCAACAATCACGCCAGCCATGACGTCGCCGTGCCCGTTCAGATACTTCGAAACACTGTGCCAGACCAGAGTCGCGCCGTATTCAATCGGTCGGATCAGGCAGGGCGTTCCAAACGTGCTGTCGACCAGCAGAGGGACATCTCCCAGCGCTGCGACAATCGCGGGAATATCTGCCACTTCCAGCAGCGGATTGGAAATCGATTCCACGATGCACAACTTCGTCTGTGGAGTCACAAGCGAACCGATCGATGCAACATCGGCGACATCAAAATAACTGACCTTCAGACCGAACGCTGCCACCATTTGATTCAAGAGTTGTCCTGTTCGGCCATACAGCACACGCGCCGCCAGAACATGGTCACCGCTCTGAACCATTGCCATCAGAACAGCCGTCAGAGCTCCCATGCCGGAAGAGGTCACCACACCTGCTTCGGCACCTTCCAACCGAGCCACATCCGTTGCGAATGCTTCGTGATTCGGATTGCCATCACGCGTATAGATGTATCCCTTTTCGCGTCCGCTGGTCACTGAGTCGAGTTGCTCAAGAGACTCAATGTCGAACGCCGTGGTCATGTAGACCGGGGGCGAACTCGTTTGAGTCGTAAAAGCTGCGGTCCAGCCACCACGGGCAGCCAGCGTTGATTCGGAGGGGGTCGAGTCTGAAGGTTGAGACGCGGACATCGTAGTTCGCTCGCAGAGAGTTTTTTATTGGATTCCACCGACGAATGTGGCGGAAATTTGATGGTTTCGCAACGGAGTCCGCGTTTTCATCGCGCAGGGTAACGCCGGGTAACCCCTTCGCCGCGATTTCGGTTGGTCTACACTCTTCAGTCCGAACGAACCGGATGCAAGTACGTACCGGCTGATGGGCAACGTCCGATCGGCATTTCAGCGTTTCCATCGATAAAACATGACCACTTGAATCGCAGTTCTCGGCAATGTTTTACACAGGAAATCAGCCGGAACGCGCTAGCGTCCGGTTATCTTTTGCTTCTCGACAGACATCCAATGAAAGACTGAAGTGACGATTCGTTTGGCAGTCTTG